>CAYXHU010000051.1:0-8230 GCA_964464675.1 uncultured Acidimicrobiia bacterium | reverse complement strand
CGTAGTACGCCCCGTAGATGTAGCTCGGGTGCCCCTCGTCGCCGTGGAACAGCAGGATGGGAACCGAGAACTCGTCGGCGCGGCCCACCTGGTCGAGGGCCCCCCAGTCGACACCGAATCGCAGCGTGGCGAGCGCCTTGGCCCAGCCCGTGAGGAACCCGGGCACGTCGAGCTCGGCCGCCTCACCGTCGACCACGGCGCCGACCTTGAGCAGCGGGGCGTCGAGGATCATCGCCGCGACGAGATCGGCCAGCTCCGACTCGTGGAGCACCATGGACGAGATCACCCCGCCCATGCTGTAGCCGACGAGAACGACGTCCCTCGCACCGGCCGCGTCGGCGTACCTGATGGCGGCCTCGACGTCGCGCCACTCGGATTCGCCGATTGCGTACCGCCCCGTTGCAGGCGCCTCGGCGTCGTTGCGGTACGTGACGACCAGCGCCGGGAACCCGAGTTCGGCCACTGCAGGCAAGGCACGGAGAGCCTCCCGCCGGGTTGCCCCCTTGCCGTGGACGAAGATCACCCAGGTGTCGTCCCGGCCGAGCACCTGCCACGCCGGGTACTCGCCCAGGGGCCCCTCGATGAGCACCTCTGCGAACTCGAGAGCCCGTCCCCCGGGATCGCCGCCGAAGGCCGACCCGTCCCAGCCGACCAGCATGCCGGGTCGAAGCTCGCCTTCGGTCACCTCGACCAGCTCCCTGATCACGATTGCGCCGTCACCGCCGAGCACGTCACCGACCCGGGCATATCCGTCGTCCCAGTCCAGCCCCCAGCGCCCCGGCCGGGTGGTGTCTTCGGTGGCCGGCAGCATCACCCAGTCGGGAGTCACGGTGCGGACTTCGAGAACGCGCTCCGGGACCCACGGTTCGACGGTGAGCAGGCCCGATTCGATCTGCTCGCTGTAGTACCACGTGATGCCGGCGAGCCCGAGGGTCACGACCGTGAGGAACAGGGTGACACCCCAGGCGATCCACTTCCTGGCCCGGCGAGTGACCATGGCGCCGATCGTACCCGGGCGCTACCGTCCCGAGCCATGATCGTCGTGTCGACCGAGATCCCGGCGCCCCGGGAGCGCGTGTGGGCGGACGTCGCCCGGCTCGAATCGCATGCCGAGTGGATGGCCGACGCCCACGCCATCGAGTTTCGCAGCCCGCAGCGTGAAGGCACCGGGACCGTCATGGATGTGGAGACGCGGGTCGGCCCGCTCCGCACCCACGACCTGATCGAAGTGGTCGCCTGGGAGCCGCCGGAACGCATGGCGGTCCGCCACACGGGGCTCTTCACGGGATCGGGCGAGTTCGTGCTGGAGGCGGCCGGCGCGGCGGCGACTCGCTTCACCTGGCGGGAAGAGATCAGGTTCCCGTGGTATTTCGGAGGACCGCTCGGCGCCTGGGCCGCCGCCCCGATCCTGCGCCGGATATGGAAGGGGAATCTGCGCCGCCTGGCCGACCGCTTCGGCTGACGGTCAGCGACCCCGGAATTCGGGGGACCGCTTGGCGAGGAACGCGTCGACACCCTCGCGGGCGTCCTCGGTTCCGAAGGCGCGGTCGAACGCTTCGCCCTCCATCTCGAGACCCCGGTGCAACGGGACTCCCACCCCGTCGTTCATCACCCGCTTGGCGAGCCCGATGGCCACCGTCGCCCCCGCAGCCAGGATCCCGGCATGCTCCATCGCCGCGTCGAGCAGCTCCTCGGCCGGCACCACCCGGTCGGCGAGCCCGATGGCGAGCGCCTCGGCGGCGTCGACGAAGCGGCCCGTGTAGACGATGTCCCTGGCCCGGCCCATGCCCACCAGCCGGGGCAGCCGCTGCGTGCCTCCCGCCCCCGGGATGATCCCCAGCTTGATCTCGGGCTGGCCGACCTTCGCGTCCTCTGCCAGGAACCGGAAGTCGCAGCCCATTGCCAGCTCGAGGCCTCCGCCCAGAGCGAAGCCCCGGACGGCCGCCAGGACCGGCTTGGGGAGCCGCTCGAGGCGAGAGATCACGTCGGAGAGCCGGTTGGCGAGCCCATCGCCTCCGTCGCCGGAGAAGGCCTCCCGGAACTCGGTGATGTCGGCGCCCGCCGCGAAATGGGGGGATCCGGTCACCACGACGGCGCGCACCTCCGGGGCCTCGGCGCGGGCGATCGCCGCATCCAGGTCCTCGGCGAGCCGGGACGACAGGGCGTTCACCGGCGGATGATCCAAGGTCACGACGGCCACGGGGCCGTTCACGTCATAGCCGACCAGGGACATGGCACCTCCAGAGTGAGTCCCAGGCGAGGCTAACGGGTGTGGATCGGCGTCGTGTTCGCGAGGCCGGCCTATCCGGCCGGAGCGTCACCTTCTCGCCCGGAGAGGATCGACTCGGCGGCGGTCCACGGATCGATGTCCCCGGCGAGGACCTTGGCCAGGACTCCGGCGCCGTCGTCGGCGGTGAGCATGCTGCGAGCCCGCCTCCGGAAGGCGGCAGTCAGCGCGGTCTCCAGTTCGCCCCGGCGGCGGGTGCGCCTCCGTGCTTCGAGCAGCCCGGCCTCGGCGAGGAACGCCCGGTGGCGCTGCACCGCCGCCCAAAGCTCGTCGATGCCGTCGCCGGTCGCCGCCACCGTCGTCACCACGGGGGGCAACCACCGGGCCGACTCGTCGAGAGCCAGCATCGCGTTGAGGTCGGCGACCGTCTCCCTGACCCCCGGCCTGTCGGCCTTGTTGACCACGAACACGTCCCCGATCTCCAGGATGCCCGCCTTGGCGGCCTGGATCCCGTCTCCCCACCCCGGATTCAGCACCACGACGGTCGTGTCGGCGGATTCGGCGATCTCTACCTCGTCTTGGCCGACCCCGACGGTCTCGACGATCACCTCGGGGAACCCGGCGGCCTCCAGCACGATGAGCGCCTTCGGGGCCGCCGCCGAGAGCCCACCCAGGTGGCCCCTGCTCGCCATGGAGCGGATGAAGACCCCTCGGTCGGAGACGTGGTCCTGCATGCGGACCCGGTCGCCGAGGACGGCGCCCCCGCTGAACGGTGAGGTCGGATCGACGGCCAGCACGGCGACCTCGTCTCCCCGCTCCCGGATCACCGTGATCAGCCCGTCGGTGATCGTGCTCTTCCCGGCGCCCGGCGCGCCGGTGATGCCCATTCGTGCGGCCACTCCGGAGCGCCGGTCGGCCAGACGGAGCACATCGAGCGCCCCGGGCCGGTCGTCCTCGACGATCGTGATGAGCCGGGCGAGGGCTCGGCGGTCGCCGCGACGCGCCGCCGCCACCAGCGTCGCAGGATCGGAGGACAGGCCCACCGTCGCAAGGATACCGGCCGGGCCCCGCACTACATTCGCAGCATGAGGTTCGCGCCCGAGGTGCTCGCCCCGGATCCCGCGCGACGCCGCGTGATCCTCGAGATCCTCGAGCACGCCATCGACGCCGTGGATCCGGAACGGGTCATCCGAGGCGCGCTCGAGGGCACCGGCCGCGGGCTCCTGGCCTGCGGCGAGGAGGTCGGCGCACCCGACGGCGTCACCGTGCTGGCACTCGGGAAGGCCGCGCCCTCCATGGCGGAGGCGGCCCTCGATGTGCTGGGCGACCTCGTGGTCGACGGGGTGGTTGCATCGCCGTGGGGCACCGGCCCCCCGGGGCTGGTCGCCCGTCGCGGCGGGCACCCGGTGCCCGATCGGGGCAGCATCGCAGCAGGCGAGGCGCTGCTGGACGCGGCACGACGCGCCGGCCGCGCCGGTTCGGGCCGGGTCGTCCTCGTGCTGCTCTCCGGCGGCGGATCGGCGACGGCGGAGGTTCCGTGGCCCGGCCTCACCCTCGACGACCTCGCCGCCACCACGAGCGCACTGCTGCGGTCCGGCGCCGACATCACCCAGGTGAACGCGGTGCGCAAGCACTGCTCGGCTCTGAAGGGAGGGCGGCTGGCGACCGCTGCGCACCCGGCCCGGTTGGTCACCCTCGTCATATCGGACGTCGCGGGGAACCCGCTCGACGTGATCGCCTCCGGCCCGACCGTCCCGGATCCGTCCACGTTCGCCGGGGCTCTGGAGGTGGCGCGTGGGGCTCCGGCCGCACCGGCCGTGCTCGCCCACCTCGAGTCGGGGACGGCGGGCGGCGTTCCCGAGACGCCGGTCGGCGGGCCGGTGTTCGACCGGCAGGTGATCGAAGTGATCGCCGACGGGGCTGCGGCGGCGCACGCTGCGGCGCGTGCCGCACGCGGCAACGGCATCGAAGCCCGCGTGCAAGGGACGAACCTCGCCGGCGAAGCCCGCGATGCAGGCACCGACGTCGCTTCTGCCGCTCGTGCACTCGGCGGGATGCATGTGTGGGCGGGAGAGACCACCGTCGAGGTGCTCGGCCGCGGCCTCGGCGGACGGAACCAGGAACTGGCGCTCGCCGCCGGCATCACGCTGGAAGGTGACGACCGGGTCGTAGTGGCCTCGCTGGGCACGGACGGAGTGGACGGTCCCACCGACGCGGCCGGGGCGATCGGGGACGGCGGCACCGTGGCGCGGGGCATGCGAGCAAGACGCGACGCCCGCGCCGCGCTGGCGGCCAACGATGCCCACCCCTACCTGGAAGCGGCCGGGGACCTGCTGGTCACCGGGCCGACGGGCACGAACGTCGGCGACGTGGTGATCGCCTGGAGAAGCTGCTGAGGGCCTGCCGGGGTCACACGGCGACGACGTCGGTCACGCCCGGGACTCGGTCCCGCAGGATCCGCTCGATACCCGCGGTCAGCGTCATCGTCGCCATAGGGCAGCCGCCGCAGGCTCCGACCAGCTGGAGGTTGACGGTGCCCTCATCGACTCCGAGCAGGATGAGGTCGCCGCCGTCGGCCTGCAGGGCCGGTCGGATGTACTCGAGCGTCGCGTTGAGGGTGGCGAGATCGATCTCGCCCGCGCCGTTGCCCGTCGTCTGGTTGGTCTCGCTCATCTCACTCATTTACAACTACGGCCGTATGGGATTTATGCCATTCTATTGGCTTCGTCGGCGACCGCCTCCCGGCGCACCTGTGCTCCTAGCCCGGCGAGCTTCCCGGCGAAGTCGTAGTACCCGCGGTCCACGTGCTGGGCATCGAGGACCCGGGTCACCCCCTCCGCCGCCAGCCCGGCCAACACGAGTGCCGCCCCGGCCCGGATGTCGCACGCCTCGACCGGGCAGCCCGACAGGCCGGGTACCCCCCGCACCACGACGTGCTGGCCCTCCGTGACCACGTCGGCTCCCATCCTGTTCAGCTCGCCGACGTAGCGGAACCGGGCGTCGTAGATGTTCTCGGTGATGACCGACGTCCCGGACGCCAGCGACAGCAGCGCCACCATCTGCGGGTGCATGTCGGTGTGGAACCCGGGGAACGGGAGGGTCGCGAAATCGACGGGCCCGGGACGTTCCGGCCCTGCGACCTGCACCCAGTCCGGGCCCGAATCGATCCCGCACCCGGCTTGCTCGAGCTTGCGCAGCTCCATGCGCAGGTGGGCGGGCACGCAGTCCACCACCTTCACCGTGCCTCCCGTGATGGCTCCTGCGATGAGGTACGTCCCCGCCTCGAGCCGATCCGGGACCACGCGGTGCCGCGCAGGTTCCATGGCGGGGACGCCGTCGATCTCGATCATCGACGTGCCGGCCCCATGGATCCTCGCTCCCATCCGGCCGAGCATCGCGGCGAGATCCTCGATCTCCGGTTCCCGGGCTGCGTTCTGGATGATCGTGCGCCCCTTGGCCATCACCCCGCCGAACAGCAGGTTCTCGGTCGCCCCCACGCTCGGGAACTCGAGCACCACCTCGGCGCCGGCCAAACCGCCTGGTGCGGTGGCGTGGAGCACCCCGTGCCGGAGCTCGAACGTCGCCCCCATGCTCCGCAAACCGTCGAGATGCATGTCGATGGGACGCGCCCCGAAGTCGTCGCCCCCGGGCAGGGCGACGTGGGCTTCGCCGCATCGGGCGAGCAGCGCCCCGAGCACCAGGATCGAGGCACGCATCTGCCGCACGAGGTCGAGCGGCGCCTCGGGCCGGAGCTCGTCCGGCACCTCAACGTCGATGCCGGCCCCTCGTCGGCGGCACGAGGCTCCGATGTGGCGAAGCACCCGGCACATGATCTCGACGTCGAGGATCCCCGGCACGTTGTCCAGATGGTGCTCTCCGGGTGCCATCAAGGTCGCGACGAGGTGCTTGAGCACTGCGTTCTTGGCACCCAGCACGCCGACCGAACCCGACAGGCGCGCGCCTCCGGTGACCACGAACTGCTCCATGACGCCGATTCTACGACCGCCTAATCTCACCCCATGAACATCGCAGTGGCGGCCGACCATGCCGGGTTCGAGCTCAAGGAGCACCTGGTCGGTTTCGTCGCCGGGCTGGGCCATGCGGTGACCGATCTCGGCACCCACGACGAGGACCCGGTCGACTACCCGGACTACGCAGCTGCAGTCGGCCGCGCCGTCGCCTCGGGGCGGGCCGTCCGGGGCATCGTCGTCTGCGGTTCCGGAGCGGGAGCCGCCATCGCCGCCAACAAGATCCGAGGGGTGCGCTGCGCGCTGGCACACGACACCTACAGCGCTCACCAGTCCGTCGAGCACGACGACGCCAACGTGCTCGCCCTCGGGAGCAGGGTGATCGGCCGGGCGCTCGCCGAGGAGGTCACCGCCTCGTTCCTCTCCGCCCGCTTCTCCGGCGAAGAGCGCCATGTCCGCCGCCTTCGCAAGGTGATGGAACTCGAGTCCGAGGAGTAGGGTCCTCCGTGCACGTACCCTGCGGGCGAGGCAGATGATCACCCCGCGTTACTTCAACCGCGAGCTGTCGCTCCTCGACTTCCAGGAGCGTGTCCTGGCCATCGCCGAGAACCCCAGCATCCCCCTCCTCGAACGCGTCAAGTTCGTCGCCATCGTCGCCTCGAACCTCGACGAGTTCTTCCAAGTGCGCGTGGGAGGCCTCGCCGAGCAGAAGGCCGCCGGCGTCCGCAAGCTCACGCCGGACAGGATGACGGCCGCCCAGCAACTCGGGGCGATCCGGGAGCGGTGCCTGAAGCTGGTGGCCCGTTCGCAGCGGGTGCTGCACCGCGAGCTGCTCCCGGCACTCGACGAGATCGGCATCCGGCTTGTCGGGTGGGACGATCTCGACCGCTCGGAGCGGTCGGAACTCGACGCCCTCTTCGAGCGCCAGATCTACCCGGTGCTCACACCGCTCGCCTTCGACCCCTCCCACCCGTTCCCGTTCATCTCCAACCTGTCGCTGAACCTGGCCGTGTCGATCAGGAACCCCAAGACCGGCGAAGGCCAATTCGCCCGGGTGAAGGTGCCGGCGCTGCTGCAACGCTTCCTCGAGGTCGGCTCGACGGGGCGCTTCGTGGCGATCGAGGAAGTGATCGCCGCCCACCTCGACAGCCTCTTCCCGGGCATGGAGATCCTCGGCCACTACCCCTTCCGGGTGACCCGCTCGGCCGATCAGGCGGTCGAGGAAGACGAGGCCGAGGACCTCCTCGAGGCGATGGAAGAGATGCTGCACACCAGGCAGCGCTTCTCGAGGGTCGTCCGCCTCCAGGTGGACGACTCGATGCCGGCCGAGATGAGGGACCTGCTCATCACCGAGATGCGCATCGACCCGTCCGGGGTCTACGTGTACCGGGGACCTCTGGCGCTCGCCGATCTGTGGGCCTTCTACGGGCTCGACCTACCCGAGCTCAAGGACCCGCCCTGGGACCCGGTCACACAGCCGGCGCTGGTGGACGACGGGAATCTCGACTTCCTCCGGGCGATCCGCTCCGGCGACCTGATGGTGCACCTCCCCTACGACTCGTTCCCCTTGTCGATCGGGGCGTTCATCGCCCGGGCAGCCCGTGATCGCGACGTGGTCGCCATCAAGCAGACGCTGTACCGGACCTCGGACCCCGACGACCCCGCCGTCGGCGGCGAGATGTCGATCGTGAAGTCCCTCATCCAGGCCGCCCGTTCCGGGAAGCAGGTGGTGGTGCTCGTCGAGCTGAAAGCCCGCTTCGACGAAGAAGCCAACATCAACTGGGCCCGCATGCTCGAAGAAGCCGGCGTCCACGTCGTGTACGGGGTGGCCGGCCTGAAGACGCACGCCAAGATCGCTCTCGTGGTGCGCCGCGAAGGCGACGAGTTGCGCCGCTACAGCCACATCGGCACCGGGAACTACAACCCGAACACGGCGCGCATCTACGAGGATCTCGGGCTGCTGACCTCCCACCCCGACTACGGCGCCGACCTCAGTGAACTGTTCAACGTGCTCACCGGCTACAGCAGGCAGAAG
>CAYXHU010000050.1:0-8396 GCA_964464675.1 uncultured Acidimicrobiia bacterium | reverse complement strand
CGCGGCCGAGGCCATCTCAGGCCGCGACTCAGGCTTCCGCGCCGCGGCCATCGCCTGGACGACGGCGAGGCCGGGCCGGTTGGCCGCCTCGGCGACTGCCGAAGGCTCGTCGAAGATGACGCCGGTCACCTGGCCGCCTTCGAGGGCGTTGTAGGTGTCCGGGGCCTGCGGGAACTCGCGGACTTCGACACCGAGCGGTGCCAGGTTCTCCAGCGCCCAGTCGAGCCCGGTGGTCCCGGTCTGAGCGGCGACGGAGTCGCCTTCGCTCAGGTCCTCCCAGGACCGGATGTTGGGCGTGAGGTCCTCGTTGATCGTGAGGGCCTGCTGGGCCTTGTAGTAGGGCACCGTGAAGTTCACCTGCTGGGCCCGCTCCGGGGTGATCGTCGTCGCCGAGGCGACGATGTCGAACCGGCCGGTGGCCAACTGGGTGAAGATCGTGTCGAAGTCGGTGTCGATCCACTCGACGTCGAGGTCGAGTCGGGTCGCCATCTCGTCGACGAGGTCCGCGTCGAACCCGACAACGTTGCCGGCGTCGTCGTAGTCCTCGAACGGGATGAAGGGGATGTCGGACCCGACGGTCAGCACGCCCTCGGTGATCGTCTGAACGCCCCCCGCCTCCGTGGTGGTGGTGGTCGCCGCGGTGGTCGCCGTCGTCGCAGCTGTCGTGGTGGACTCGGCGTCGTCGTCGTCACCACACGCTGCGGCCAGCAGCGCAAACACGGCGAGCAGCAGCAGCCACTTCCGTACTCGCATGGTCGTTTGCTCCTGATCGGGTACGGCCCGTCGGCGTCGGACGCCGTCCGGGTCTTCGATGCAGGCTATCACCTGTGCCCGGCCGTGATCCCGGAGATGCGCCCCACCAGGGTCTCGAACTCGGGCCACGAGGCGATGTCCTGGGTCCCGGGGACCGGCCGGTTCCACGGGCGCACGAACCGGCACACCACTGCGTCGGGCCGGCCGGCGCTGATCCGCTCCAATTGGTGGGGAGCATCGTCGAGGTAGACGTGACAGGGCACCCGGTGCTTGTCGTCGAGGACGTGCACCTCGCGGGTCGGCACCCGGTGGTGCGCCAGCCACGCGAAGGTGTCCGGGATCGCCCAGTCGGGCTTGAAGGTGAGGATGACGATCTGGTGCCCCACCCGATCGAGCCGTCGCAGGGTGTCGAGCGCCTGCGGGTAGGGGTCGAGGTGGCGGAAGACGCTGGCGCCGTCGTGATCACGGGCCCAGTCCCAGAACTCCGCCATGTCGGCGAAGTGGGTGGTCTCGGGGATGCCGTCCCAGTGACGAACCGCGTCGAGCGCCACGGCGGCACGGAACTCGGCGTTGTACCTGCGGATCCATCCGCCGTTGAAGTCGGCGACCACTCCGTCGAGGTCGATGCCCAGCCGCATCGGCGCATTGTCGCAGGCGGCGGGCTCGCGAGGCCCGCCCGTACACTGCGGTGATGGACGAGCCGGAAGTCTCGATCAACCTGTGCGCCGTCATCGTCGCGGTGACCTCGGGCCGACCGAGGGTGCTGACCATCGGCGCCGGGCCGCCGGCACTTCCGAGCGGAACACTCGATCCTGCCGGCGACCGGACCCTGGAACGAGCCTTGCGCCGCTGGGTTCGGGAGCTCACCGGGTTCGACCTCGGCTACGTCGAGCAGCTGTACACGCTGGGGGATCTGGGGAGGGGCTCGGACCCCCGGGTTCGTCCGGTGACGGTCGCCTACCTCGCCTTGGTGCGTGAGGCGGCGCTCCCCGAGGGGTCCGGGGCGACCTGGCGCGATTGGTACGACTTCCTCCCCTGGGAGGACTTCAGGGAGGGCCGCCCCCAGGCTCTCAGGGCGATCGAGCCGGCGCTGACGGCGTGGGCTTCGGCCGGAGAGGAACGGACCGAGCGGGAGGCGCGGCGGGTGCGGCTCGAGATCGTGTTCGGTCTGGGGTCGTCCGTGTGGGATGTGGAACGGGTCCTGGAGCGGTACGAGCTGCTCTGGGAGGTGGGTCTGGTGGCGGAGGCGACCACATCGGCCGATCCGGCGGCGCTGGGTGCGTCGATGGCCCTGGACCATCGCCGGATCGCGGCCCAGGCACTGGGGAGGCTGCGGGGGAAGCTCCGCTACCGGCCGGTGGTGTTCGAGCTGGTGCCGGAGACGTTCACGCTGCGCACCTTGCAGACGGTCGTCGAAGCGCTGTCCGGGGTGCGGCTGCACACCCAGAACTTCCGGCGTCTCCTCGACCGGGGCGGCCTGGTGGAGGGTACGGGTCGCTTCGACACGTCGACGGGCGGTCGTCCGGCAGAGCTGTACCGATTCCGCCGCGAGGTACTCCGGGAACGCCCCGCCCCCGGCGTCGGCCTGCCGGGCCTACGCACCAGCGGTTGACGGGAATGCCGACCCTTCTGCTCCGTGTTAGCATAAGTGGTACAGATATCCTCAATCTGAGCAGAAGGGGCTCTCGTGAGAACCATGATCCCTCCGGAGACGGCCACCGACACGCGCAGCGACGCACTCCGCCGCGCCGTCCCCGATGTGGAATGGCTGCTGTACGCCCCGTACGCGGCCGCCATCGAGGAATGGAAAGAGCGGCGCAACGCGATCGTGCTGGCCCACAACTATCAGACTCCGGAGATCTTCCACGGGGTCGCCGACCTCACTGGTGACTCGCTGGCCCTGGCGAGGCAGGCGATGGAGACCGACGCAGACGTCATCGTGCTCGCCGGCGTCCACTTCATGGCGGAGACCGCCAAGATCCTCAATCCGTCCAAGACGGTGCTGATCCCGGACCCGGCCGCCGGGTGCTCACTCGCCGAATCGATCACCGGAGCCGACGTGCGGCTCCTGAAGGAGCGGTACCCGGGCGTGCCGGTGGTCACCTACGTCAACACCTCGGCCGACGTGAAGGCGGAATCCGACATCTGCTGTACATCGTCGAACGCGGTGGAGGTCGTCGAATCGCTGGGGGCGGACCGGGTCATCTTCCTCCCGGACGAGTACCTCGGGAAGTGGGTCGCTTCCCGGACCGGTGTCGAGATCGTCCTCTGGAAGGGCCACTGTGTGGTGCACGAGCGGTTCACGGCCGAGGAGATCCGCCGGTTCCGGGCCGCCCATCCCGGCGAGCTCGAGGTGCTCGCCCATCCGGAGTGCCCGCCCGACGTGCTCGCCGAAGCCGACTTCGTCGGGTCGACGGGCGGGATGATCAACTACGTGGACCGCAATCGTCCATCACGGGTCTTGATGGTCACCGAATGCTCCATGTCGTCCAACGTGGCCGCCGAGTACCCGGATCTCGAGTTCGTGCGCCCCTGCAACCTCTGCCCGTACATGCACACGATCACGCTGCCGAAGATCCTCGATTCGCTCGAACACATGAGGCACGAGGTGATCGTCGAGCCCGCCGTCGCCGAGCGTGCCCGGGCCGCGGTCGAGCGGATGCTGCTGGTCGGCCGGGGGAGGGCGGGATGACCTTCGATGCGGTCGTGGCCGCCGACGTCCTGGTCGTGGGCTCGGGCATCTCTGGGCTCAGCGCGGCGCTGGCGGCCGGGCCGGCCCGGGTCGTCGTCGCCACCAAGGCGGAGCTCGTCAGCGGCTCGACGCCGTGGGCACAAGGCGGCATCGCCGCGCCGATCGGCCCGGACGACACGCCGGCGCGTCATGCCGCGGACACGCTCGCCGTCGGCGGCGGGCACAACGACCCGGTCGCGGTGGACGTGCTCACCTCCGAGGCGGCGCAGGCCGTCGGGGCGCTCGTCGCCTCCGGGACCCGGTTCGACCCCGGCGCCGGAGGGCGCCCGGAGCTCGCCAGGGAAGCCGGGCACTCCCTGCGCCGGGTGTTGCACGCAGACGGCGACGGCACTGGCGCCGAGATCGCCCGTGCCCTCGCCGAGACGGCCCGCCGCGCCGAACACATCACCGTGCTCGAGTGGGTGTTCGCCGCCGATCTGGTGGTCTCCGGGGGCCGGGTGGTCGGCGCCACGCTGCGTTCCTCCGGAGGGGACCGCCTCGTCGTCGCCGCCCCCGCAGTCGTCCTCGCCACCGGAGGCATCGGGCGGGTCTACGCCAACACGACGAATCCCCCCGAGGTCACCGGGGACGGCCTGGCGATGGCGCACCGGGTCGGGGCCGGTGTGTCGGACCTCGAGTTCGTGCAGTTCCACCCCACGGCCCTGGCCGGGGGTGGCGACCCGATGCCTCTGCTGACCGAGGCGCTGCGGGGTGAGGGCGCCGTGCTGCTCGACGGCACGGGGCGGCGTTTCATGCGGGAGGAGCATCCCGACGCAGAGCTCGCGCCGCGCGACGTCGTGGCTCGGGCCATCTGGCGGCGGGTGGTGGCCGGAGAGCGTGTCGTGCTCGACGCTCGGGCGGCGGTCGGCGACGCCTTCCCGGACCGATTCCCGACCGTGTTCGCGGCATGCGGCGAACACGGAATCGACCCGCGGCGAGAGGCGATCCCCGTCGCCCCGGCCGCGCACTACCACATGGGAGGGGTCGCCACCGACCTCCTCGGGCGCAGCACGGTTCCCGGGTTGTGGGCGGTCGGCGAAGCGGCCCGGACCGGTGTCCACGGCGCCAACCGGCTGGCCAGCAACTCGCTCCTCGAAGGAGCGGTGTTCGGGGCGCGCGCCGGCAAGTCGGCCGCCGGCGCCGGGTTGCCGGTCCCAACCGCAGCCGAGCTGCGCGAGGCGGGGGACCCCGGGAGGGAGCCCGACGCGCCGGCCGATGCGGTGGAACTGCTGCGCGAGGTCATGTGGACGGGTGCCGGCGTCGTGCGCACCCGCGGCGGACTGCGCGCCGCGCTCGACGAGCTGGAGCGGATCGACGACAAGATCCACCCGGCGCCGTCCGAGGCCCGCTCCATGGTCGAGGCGGCCCGGCTCGTCGCCGCAGCGGCCCTCGCGAGACCGGAGAGCCGAGGGGCCCACTACCGCGAGGACCGCGGGCGGTGAGCGTTCCCGAGCTGCCCTCGGTCGTCTGGGAGCCGATCGTCCGGGAAGCCCTGCGCGAGGATCTCGGCAGGGCCGGGGACCAGACCACCGACGCCGTCGTCCCGGAGGGTGCGCAGGCGGCGGCCCGGATCGTCGCTCGCGTTCCGGGGATCGTGGCGGGCCTGCCCATGGCGGCTGCGGCCTTCCGGCTCCTCGACGAACGCGTCGAGGTCGTCCCGCGTCTGAGGGACGGTGACGCGGTCACGGCCGGGGCCACGATCGCCGAGGTCTCGGGCCCGGCGCGGGCGATCCTCACGGGAGAGCGGGTGGCCCTCAACATCCTGGGGAGGCTGAGCGGCATCGCGACACTGACGCGGTCGGTCGTGGACGGGGTCGCAGGGGCTTCGGTCGCGTGCACGAGGAAGACGACACCCGGGCTGCGGTCCCTGGAGAAGTACGCCGTCCGTTGCGGGGGAGGGGCCAACCACCGCTTCGGGCTCGACGACGCGGTGCTGATCAAGGACAACCACGTCGCCGTCGCCGGGGGCGTGGCCCCGGCCGTCGCGCGGGCCCGGGCGGCGGTCGGCCACCTCGTCAAGATCGAGGTCGAGGTCGACGACCTCGCACAACTCGACGAAGCGCTGTCGGCCGGCGCCGACGCCGTTCTGCTCGACAACATGGGCCCCGACGACCTCCGCGAGGCGGTACGTCGCGCCGCAGGGTCGGTGGTCCTGGAGGCCTCCGGTGGCATCAGCCCCGAGACGGCTCCTGCGATCGCCGCCACCGGCGTGGACGTCCTCTCCCTGGGCTGGCTCACCCACAGCGCGCCGTCGCTCGACGTCGCACTCGAGATCGATCGGTGAGGGGAGCCCGGGGCGGCGCCGCCGGTGCGCCGTCCGGGCCGGTTGGTACGATCGCCCGGATGCAATACCGGGCCCTGTACCGCAAGTACCGTCCACAGCGCTTCTCCGAGATCATCGGCCAGGGGCACGTCACGGACACGCTGTCCGCGGAGGTCAGGACGAAGCAGGTGGCACACGCCTACTTGTTCACGGGTCCGCGCGGGACCGGCAAGACCACGACGGCGCGGATCATCGCCAAGGCACTCAACTGTCCGCAGCTCAGTGAGGACGGCGAGCCCTGCAACGAGTGCCCGTCGTGCACGGCGATCACCGAAGGCACCTCGCTCGACGTCATCGAACTGGATGCTGCGTCCCACAACAAGGTCGAGGACATCCGCGAGATCAGGGCCAACGTGGGCACGGTCGCCGCGGCGAGCGGCTCACGTCGGGTCTACATCCTCGACGAGGCGCACATGCTGTCGCGTGCCGCCTCCAATGCTCTCCTGAAGACTCTCGAGGAGCACCCCGAGCATGCTCACTATGTGCTGGCGACCACCGAGCCCTACAAGCTGCCCGACACCATCCGCAGCCGGGCACAGCGTTTCGACTTCCATCCGATCGGGACGGAGGTCCTGGCCGCACATCTCGAGGATGTCGGGCGCCGCGAGGGGTACCGGATGCACGAGGATGCCACGGCTCTCATCGTGCGGCATGCCGGCGGCTCGGCGCGCGACGCGCTGGGGTTGCTCGAGCAGGTGGCGGCACTGGGATCGGGCGCCGTGGAAGTCGCCGGGGTCACCCGGGCACTCGGGACGGCCGACATCGAGGTGTTCGGCCGCCTCGCCGAGGCGGTGGCCGAGCGGGACGCTCCCGGGGCGCTCACGCTGGTCTCGGAGATCGCCTCGAGCGGCGCCGACCTCCGGCGCTTCGTGGCCGACGCGCTCGAGTTCTTCAGGGGGCTCTTCCTTGCCCAGTACGCGCCGAATCTCGAGGAGATCGTGGACGAGCCGGACGAGGTGCTGGCCCAGTGGCGGTCGTACGCTCGCACCTTGAGCGCCGCCGACGTGCTGCGCTGCATCGACCAGCTCGGGGACGCGCTCGGCGCGCTTCGGGAGGGCCGCGAGGAGCGCCTGGTCGTCGAGCTCGCCCTGCTCCGGCTGGCCAGGCCGGAGACGTCCACCGACACGGCGTCGCTGGCGGCCCGCCTCGAACGCCTGGAGGACCGGGTACGGCGCATGCAGGGCGCCGTCGTTCCGGAGGCCCGGCCCGTCGAGCCGTCCCCCGCCGCCGCGGCGGCACCGGTTCCCGCCGGTGACGAGCCGGCCGGGCCCGAGAAGTCGCCAGAGGCCGAGGCCGATGAAGGCCCGGCCGCCGCTGCGGCGTCTCCCCCGGTCGATGCGCCCGAGCCGGTGGCGGCCGGCACCATCGATCTCGCCGCGGTCGACCGGGCCTGGCCGGCGCTGGTCCAGGCGGTGCGGGAGGAGGCCGGAGTGCGGCGCCACGCCCTGTTCGGCGAGGCTCGCCCGGCCGGCGTCGAAGACGATCTCGTCGTCCTGCAGATCCCGGCCTCGATGCCCTTCCACCTCGATCAGCTCGCCGAGGACGAGGTGCTGCGCCGGATCGTCGAGTCGGCGGCGAGCAGGATCCTGGGGACCCGCGTCCGGGTCACGTTCCGGCTCGCGACCACCGGCGATTCTGCGGGGGCGCCGGAGGCCCCTGCGGTCGACCGGGCCCCCGACAAGGAGGCGCTCGAAGCCCCCGGCGAAGGGGGCATCGATCCAGTCGCGCTTGCCGAGGAGATGCTGGGGGCCAAGCGGGTCGAGGACTGAGAGGCTCAGCGGATAGGAAGCGGGCTTCGTCGGCGTTCTTGGTCTGTTCCCGAGCTGCGCCTTCGGGCGGGAGTCCGGCGGATGGGGATCGCTGCGCTCGCCCGATCCGCGCTGCCTCTGAACGGACGCCCCTGATACCCTGGTGCCCATGTCGCGCAGACCCCGACGTGTTCCGCCCCAGCAGGCGCGCGGCAAGGGCGGCCCGGTGCCGGACCTCGACAAGCTGGTACAGCAGGCCGCCGAGATGCAGGCGCAGATGCAGCGCCGGCAGGCCGAACTGGCCGAGCAGACCTTCGAGGGGAGCGCCGGCGGCGGGATGGTGAAGGCGGTCATCCGAGGCACCGGGGAGCTCGTCTCCGTCGTGCTCGCTCCGGAGGTGCTCGATCCGGACGACGCCGAGCAGGTCGGCGATCTCGTCGTGGCAGCCGTCAATGCTGCGCATCGGTCGATGTCCGAGGCGGCAGGCGCGGCGCTCGGCGATCTGGACGTCGCCGGTGCGCTGGGAGGCTTGGGGGACCTCGGGGACCTTGGCTCACTCGGGTCCGGCCTGGACGACCTGCTCGGGTGATGTTCGAACCCCCCGTCCAGCGACTCATCGACGAGCTGGCCCGGCTGCCGGGAATCGGCCAGAAGTCGGCGACACGACTGGCGTTCCACATCCTGGGTATCGAGATCACCGACGCCCGGCGTCTCGCCGACGCGATCACCGAGATGCGTGAGCAGGTGCGGTTCTGCAGCCGGTGCTTCAACATCACCGGAGCCGAGGAGTGCTCGATCTGCGCCGACCTGCGCCGTGATCCGGCGATCATCTGCGTGGTCG
>CAYXHU010000049.1:0-8650 GCA_964464675.1 uncultured Acidimicrobiia bacterium | reverse complement strand
ATTGGGTCCGAGAAGTCGTCGAACAACACTCCCCGGACGCTTCGGTCGGTCGGTGTCCCTGCCGGCGATGCCGGTGCGAGCCCCAGTAGCAGCACGAACGCTGCCACCACGACGGCTGCACGGCGCAACTGCAGACGTCCCATGCCTGATCCTCCCCGTCCATTCCCGCATACGGCACGTCGGCGCGGCCGTTCCCGAGGCGGCCTGACACCGTGCGACAACCCTACGCGACAGGCCGCGCACGCGCCCTCAGAGCCCGGCGTGCTCCATGCCCGGGTCGTCCAGGGCCACGATCGCCGCCAGCCAGGTGGTGAACGGCACCGAGGCGATCAGGCCGATGCTGCCGATCATGGTGCGCAGTGCCTCGGTTGCGACGATCTCCGTGTTCAGCACCGTGCCCAGCGACTGGTTCGCTAGCACGAAGAAGATGAGCAGCGGCATCGCCGCCCCTGCGTAGGCGAGCAGCAGCGTGTTGACCATCGACGCCACGTGGTCCCGGCCGATCCGCAGACCCGACCGCACCAGCTGGATCCTGGAGATGTCGGGCCGGGCCCTGCGGAGCTCGGCGACGGCCGAGGCCTGGGTGATGGTCACGTCGTCCACCGCCCCCACACTCCCCAGCACGATGCCGGCCAGCACGAGCCCTGAGAGGTCGATCGGCCCGATCAGCGTGATGATGAACGACTCGTCGCTCGCCAGGCCGGTGAGGCGGGCGGCGCTGGTCGCCACCGCAGCCAGGATCGCCGTCATGGCCAGCGATGCGAGGGTCCCCAGCAGGGCCACCGTCGTCATCCGGTTGATGCCGTGCGCTCCGTATAGAGCCACGTAGGCGATCGCCGCAGCCCCGACGATCGCCACGAGCACCGGGGAGCGCCCGTCCAGGATCGCCGGGATCATGAACTGCAGAAGGACGACGACCGACGCCGCCAGCCCGAACAGCGCGGCCACCCCGCGCAGCCTCCCGAAGGCGATCACCGCGAGCACGAACAGAACGGCCACCCACAGCAGCACCGGCCTGCGCTGCCGGTCGAAGTACGAGTACTGGAACCGCTCCTCCGCTTCCGGGCGGTAGTCGAGCACCACGCGGTCGCCCACGGAGAACTCGGGGGAGGTCTCGCTCACCGGGTACTCCAGTGTGACGCTCTCGCCGGAGTCGGGGCCCTCGGTCAGCCGGAAGTCCACGAGCACACAGGGAATCCCGTCCTCTTCGGTGGTCCCGCTGCACGGCTGGGGAACGACCCGGTCGACCGTGGCGTCGAAGACCAGCGGGTTGATCCCGACCACCGACAAATCGGGGCGCGTCTCACCGGTGGGACGCAGCACGACCAGGCCGACCACCACGAGGACGGCACAAAGCACCGAGATCGCCGCCGGCAGGGCCCGCAGCATCGCGACGTGCTCCGGCTCCAGCAGGCGCCGGTAGTCCTCGCTCACATAGCCCGGGTCGGGGCGCCAGAACTCCTCGAACTCGTCGGGCTCGTCCGGTGGCGGCATCCGCGCACACCTCCATCACCGCGACGGACCGGTCCGCCGGCACGACTCATCGCAGCCTAGAAACGGCCGCGCCGGAGGCTGTGGCAATCCCGCAGGCTCAGACCCGGCCGCCGGTCCTCCAGTAGACGCCCTCCGCCCTCGTCAACAAGCCCTCGTCGACCATGTACCGGCGCAGCGCTGCGTAGTCCGGGTGGAACAGCTGGAGCGTGAAGTTGACGTCCCGCTCGTCGTAGCGAAGGCCGGGCTCGAACTCCTGGACGAGGCGCTCGAGTACCAGCAGGCGCTTCGAGCGGTTCGCCGGGATCTCGACGAGGCGGGAGCCGCTGAAGAACCTGCCCAGCACCGCCACCTCCTCGTCGCTCCATCGCCCGTCGAGCAGGGATTCGTCGATCGCCGGCTCGGTCGGCATCTGCTTGGCGAGCTCGACCAGGGCCTCACGGTCGAGACGCAGGTCCCTCGTCACCAGACCCGCCTCGACCAGGGAGCCGATCTCACGGTGGATCCGTTTCAGGGGAACACCGAGAGCGTCGGCCAGGCCCTCCGGTTCCACCGCTCCGGTGGCCGCCGAGCCCAACACCGCCAGCCTCACCGGATCGACCACGATCCGCAGGAAGTCGGTCACAGAGATCATCGCCGTGAGCGTATCGGACCGGGGATGCCTCCGAGTCGGCGGTAGGCTGCCCCGGTGACCCGCCTGCTCCTCGTTCGCCACGCTACGACCGACGAGACCGGCAAGCGCCTCACCGGCCGCCTGCCGGGAGTGGGCATCTCGCCGGCCGGTGCCCTCCAGGCGGAGGCGGCGGCCCGTCTCCTGGAGGGCCTCCCGATCGCCGCCGTCTACACGTCGCCGCTGCGCCGATGCCGTGAGACGGCTCGGATCCTCGCCGCTCCGCACGGAATCGACCCCGTCCCGTACCGCAGCCTCATCGAGGTCGACTACGGATCCTGGTCGGGCCGCACGCTCTCATCGCTGCGACGCACCACGGCGTGGCGGGCCCTGCTGACGACCCCTTCGCGGGTCACCTTCCCGGGAGGCGAGCGCCTCGGCGACGTGCAGGCGCGCGGCGTCGCCGCCTGCGAGGACCTGGCAGCCGCACACCGGAACGCCTCGATCGTCCTGGTGAGCCACGGGGACGTGATCAAGGCGATCCTGGCGCACTACCTGGGCACCCCGTTCGATCTCTTCCAGCGGATCGTCGTCGCTCCGGCGTCCGTGTCGGAGATCGAGCTGCCGGCGGACGGGTTCGCCAGGGTGCATCGGCTCAACCACGTTGCGGGAGCCTCCTGATGCGCAACCTGGGAACAATCGATCATTTCGTCGCGGGGGCGGTCGGTGATCCGGGGCGCCGGACCTTCCTGCTCGAGGTCTCCTCAGAGGGTGCCCTCGAGTGGTTCCTCCTCGAGAAGCGGCAGGTGGCCGCGCTCGCCGAGAGGTCGATCGCCGCGCTGCGAGCCGCAGGGGCGACACTCCCGGAGGCCGGCCCCGAATTGACCACGCCCGGCGAACCCACCTTCCGGGTGGGAGAGATCGGCATCGGGATCGAAGACGATCAGGCGGTGATCCTCCTCTCCCCCACCGAGGAGGAGGCCGAGGGAGTTGCGTTCAGTGTGTCGCTCGACCGGCTCGGAGCCATGGCGGTGCGGGCCGCAGACGTCGTCGGTGCCGGCCGGCCCGCCTGCCGCTTCTGCGGGCTGCCCGTCGACCCCAGCGGGCACACGTGCCCGGCCTCCAATGGAGACCTGAGACACGAGCCGTGATCGTCACAGAGATCGTCGGCCGCTTCGTCCCGGCGTCCAACCTGACGCTGCTGGGGCTCAGCGAGGGCGTCCGCGTCGTCTACAAGCCGATCTCGGGCAACCGGCCGCTGTGGGACTTCGACGTCGCGACGCTGGCGATCCGCGAGGTGCTCACCTACCGGATCTCCGAAGTGATGGGGCTGGGTGCAGTGCCCGAGACGGTCCTCGGAGAGGGCCCGCTGGGGCCGGGTGCGGTGCAGCGGTTCGTGGAGGAGGACGAGAATGCCGATCCCCTCGCTCTGATCCGCCGTGATGATCCGGCGCTGTGGCCGATCGCGGTCCTCGATCTCGTCGTCAACAACGCCGACCGCAAGGCGGGGCATCTACTCACCGAAGCCGGAACCGGCCGCCTCTACGGGATCGACCACGGCCTCACGTTCCACCCCGAAGACAAGCTGCGGACCGTGCTCTGGGGTCTCGCCGGCCGGCCGATCCCCCGGCCGCTCGCCGCGGCCCTCTCCGGGCTCCACGCCGCCCTGGCGAACGGCCTCGGCGACGAGGTGGGAGACCGTTTGGGCCCGGCCGAGGCCGCGGCGCTCGAGGCGCGGGTCGCCGCACTCCTCCACGATCCCGTGCATCCCGATCCCCCCGCCCACCGCCCCCCGGTCCCCTGGCCGCCCGTGTAACACTCCCCGATACGGCTGAGACCCGGTCGGCGTGCTATGCCGTGCCCGCCAGTGCGGTCGCCCCGGAGCGACGCGGGTCGGTGGCGGCGAAGTGACCGGCCTGGGGACCCCAGAGTGCGGCGCCGACACCGCCGAAGTACATCGAGGGGCCGGGGAAGCGGCGGGCCGACAGGCCGCCCCACGGCTCGACGGGAAGCCCCGGCTCGTGACTGATCGTCGGCCGTCCTTCGAAGACCTCGACGTGCAGTCGAGGGTGAGCGACCGCATCGCCGAGGGACAGGCCCAGGTGGATGAAGTTCAGCAGCACCTGGGCCAGCGCAGTGGTGATCCGGCTCGCTCCGGGCGACCCGACGGCGAGGACCGTCCCGTCACCCCGCCTGGCGATCGTCGGTGCCATGTTGGAGGCGAGCCGGTCACCCGGGCGGAGGCGCTCGAGTCCGTGCGGCTGGAGTTCCAGTTCGCCGAGCGAATTGTTGAGCCACAGCCCGGTGCCCGGAACGACCACTCCCGAGCCGTAGCCCGCCGAGACGGTGATCGAACATGCCAGGCCGTCCGAATCGACTGCAGACGTGTGCACCGTCGAGCCCGATTCGAGGAGCGGGGCCAGATCCCCCAGCCGAGCGGCCGCCAGCAACTCATCCACCGGCCGGGAGCGGTCGCCGGGATCGTCGAGGTGGCGTGCCCGGTAGCCCAGGACCTGGCGTTGCACCTCGGCCATACGCCTCACCTCGTCTGCGCCCCATCCCGAGAAGGGGTGATCGCCGAGCAGGAGGAGCATCGCTGCGAGCACGGCCCCGCCGATCGCCGGGGCGGGATTGGTCGCCACAGTCCAACCGTCGACGTCCGTGAGCAGCGGCTCGCGCACCTCGGCCCGGTACTCGGCGAGGTCGCGATGTGTCACCCGGCCGCCGCCTGCGAGGACGGCGCCGGCCATCCGCCGGCCGATCTCCCCGGTGTAGAAGGCCGACGGGCCTTCCTCAGCCACCAGGCGCAGCGCATCGGCCAGACCGGGGACCACCACGGTGTCGCCTTCGGTGAGCCGGGCACCGTCCGGTCCGCGGAGCGCCGCGGCGCCCTCGGGATCGGCGTCAAAGATCGGCTCGGCCGCATACGCCAGATAGGCGGCGGCCACCGGGGACAGCGGGAACCCGTGCTCGGTCTCGGCGATCGCCGGTGCCACCACCTCGGCCCAGGGCAGCGCCCCGTAGCGGGTGGACGCCTCACCGAACGCGGCGAATCCGCCCGGAGTCGCCACCGAACCGGCGCCCACCAGCGTCTCCATCCCGCCGCCGTAGGCCATGGAGATGCGGCGTCCGAAACCCCTCTCGGGATCCGGGGACAGCCCTCGGCCGGGCATCTCGGCGTAGCCGTCGATCACCACCGGCTCGGCGCCGGCCGGCCAGACGGTGACGAAGCCGCTGCACCCGGGCCCGATCATGCCCGGCTCCGTGACCGATGCCGCCAGCGTTGCGGCCAGCGCGGCATCGACGGCGTTGCCTCCGGCGTCGGCCACCACGGCTCCGGATCGAGCGGAGATCGGTGACGGCGCGGCAAGCGAGACCCTGGGCATGAGCCAGGAGGCTAACCCGGTTCGCCGGAGACTTCCTCGCCCCCTGCGGGCGGATCCCTGAGGCACACCTGCTCGGCGATGACTTCGAGGCGGCTGCGCCGTCCTTCGCTGCCGGCCCAGAAGCGGCGCTGTACCGCACCGGCCACCCACAGCCGCCTCCCCGGCCCGGGTTCGGCGTCGACCAGGGCGTCGGGAGGGTCCCACAGGGTGACGGGGATCACATCCACCCGGCGGGCGGGCCGTTCACTGCGAACCGTCACCAGGTATCTGCCGAGCCGGGCGCCGCTCTCGAACTGGCGAATCTCCGGCGGCGCGGCGAGCCGTCCGGAAAGGACGACGAGGTTCAGGTCCATGGCGGTCCTTTCCCGGGAAGCGCGGGAGACGCCGACAACGTACGAGCGCCCCGTGACAGGTAGGGTCGGCGGCCATGGACGTCTCCGTCGCCGACCTCGGGCACGACCTCTATCTCATCGACGCCGGCATGCACGACGAGCCGGAGCGCCTCGCCTGCTATTTCTTCGACACGCCGGAGCGGGTACTCGTCGAGTGCGGTCCCTCCCGGTCGATCGGCCACCTGTTCGACGCGCTCGACCACCTCGGGATCGACGACCTCGCCACCCTGGCCGTCACCCACGTGCACCTCGACCACGCCGGCGGGGCAGGACACTTCGCCGGCCGGTACCCGCAGGCTCGGATCGCCGTCCACCACCGCGGCGCACGCCACCTGGCATCACCCGAGCGGCTCTGGGCGTCGGCGGCCCGGGTGTGGGGCGAGCAGGGCATGCAGGAGCTGTGGGGGCCCATGGAGCCGGTGTCCGAGGATCGGCTCATGCCGTTGCACGAGGGCGACCGGATCCCCCTCGGCGCAGGCCGCTCCATCGAGGTGCTCGACACCCCGGGGCACGCCGTCCACCACGTCGTGTACCTCGAAGGGGAAACCGGCGCGGCGTTCGTCGGCGACGCGGTCGGCATCGCCTTCCCACACGGCCACATGGTGCAGCCGGTCACCCCGCCGCCGGACTTCGACCCGGTCTTGGTGACCCGCCAGCTCCACAGGCTGGCAGAGCGGGATCCCGCGTTCCTCGGGTTCGCCCACTTCGGCCCGGATGCCGACCCGCAGACCTCGCTGGCACAGGCCGAGGAACGCCTCTGGGACTGGGTGGGCTGGGTCCGCGCCTCGGGGGGTGATCCGCACGCTCTCACCGAGGCGTTGCGCCGCCGTACCCTGGACGGCTACCGGGCCGAAGGCTACGACGAGGAGACCATCGACCGCTACGACCGGGCCACGTTCTGGCCGATGCAGGTGACCGGGATCCTCCGATGGCTGGCGCAGAGTTAGTCGGGCGGCTCGTAGCCGCCCGAACGCTTCCCGAGTCCGTCGCTATCCGCCGATCGCCGCGTCGAGCTCGTCGAGTCCCGGGAAGGCCGGATCTGAGTCCTGGATCGCCTCGTAGAGGCGCCGGGCCGTCCCCCGGTCCCCCAGGCGAGCGGCGGCCCGGGCCGCCACGTACCACACCCGGAGCTCGCTCTCCCGTGGCTCGTCCCCGATCCGCCCCGGATTGGCGACCTCCCAGGCCCGGCGCGCCTCGTCCCGGTCGAGCAGGAACGAGGCGAACACCACCCGGCCCTCGTCCATCGTCGCCTTGCTCCCCCCGAGCCGTCGCAGCAGTTCCCAGACCTTCTCGACATCCTCCGGACGCTCCATGGCCCGTAGCACGTCCATCTCGACCGGCATGTTGAACGTCGCCCCGGTGAGCCGGCGGTAGGTGCGCAGCTCCCGGAGCGCCTCCTCCCAGCGCCCGAGACGGTAGGCAGACAGCCCGAGCACCTCGCGCACCGTCGGTGATCGCGGCGCGAGCTGCTTGGCGGCTGCCGCGCTGCGCTCAGCCTTGCCGTACTTGCCGGCCACGAAGGCCGCCACCGCCGCGGCCAGGTGTTCCACCGCCTCCCTCCCTTGGCCGCGCTGCGCCACGTTCTGCACCTCTTCTGCGGCCCACCCGGGAAGGTTGCCGCCAGACGTGGTCACCGTCTTCGGAGGGCCCTTGTGCTTCGGAGCGTCGTCGCCGCCGCGGTCGCGACGGGGAGCGTCTCGTCCCCCTCCGCCGCCGACTCGATCGCCCCCGTCCCGCCCCCTGCGTCCCTCGCCCGACCGTCGGCCCCCGCCCGAGCCGCGCCGATCCTCGCTGCGGCGCCCGCGATCGTCGTGCCGTTCGCCGCGCCGCTGCCCGGATCGCCGGTCCTCACCACCAGAACCGTTCCGACCGCCACCGCGACCCTGGGGCGCGCTCCGGCGCGACTCGTTCGATTCAGGCACGGTTCCTCCCAGGGCGACGATCGGGCGATCGTAGTCGCGCGGGCGCCGACCGGGTCCGGAACGTCCTACCGCTGCTCGGGAGATTCCCGGCGCATCGAGAGCACCAGGGCGTCTAAACGGAGGGCAAGCCGCCGTGCGGCACGCTCCACCTCGCCCTCCGTGACCCGTTCCTTCGAGGCCAGGGACGTCGTCGCGTTCATCGGGCACCGTTCGAGCCGCGCCTCGTTGACCCGACGTGATCTCCCCGCGACGAGGGTGTCACAACGCGGAAGGGCCGCCCTCAGCGGGCGGCCCTTCCAACAAGAACCGGCGGCGACCTACTCTCCCGGGGGCCTACGCCCCAAGTACCATCGGCGCTGGCGGGCTTAACTTCCGTGTTCGGAATGGGAACGGGTGGAACCCCGCCGCCATGGCCACCGAAACCTTCTGAGCGCTCCTTGAGCACTCCATAGCGAGTACGAGTTTCCGTCGCGATATTCATAATCAAGCCCTCGACCTATTAGTACCGGTCAGCTTCACGCATTACTGCGCTTTCACTTCCGGCCTATCAACCTGGTCATCTACCAGGGGTCTTACCCGGTTAATCCGGTGGGAGATCTGATCTTGGAGGCGGCTTCGCGCTTAGATGCTTTCAGCGCTTATCCGTTCCGCACGTGGCAAACCAGCCATGCCCTTGGCAGGACAACTGGCACACTAGAGGTGCGTCCATCCCGGTCCTCTCGTACTAAGGACAGCTCTCCTCAAATCTCCTGCGCCTGCGACGGATAGGGACCGAACTGTCTCACGACGTTCTAAACCCAGCTCGCGTGCCGCTTTAACGGGCGAACAGCCCGACCCTTGGGACCTGCT
>CAYXHU010000048.1:975-8696 GCA_964464675.1 uncultured Acidimicrobiia bacterium | reverse complement strand
CGGGCGTCTTCGGGTGTCCTCACCGCGACCACCATCGTCCCGACCGGCGCGTCGAGCGGCTCCGGTCCGGCCGACCCGGTCACCGCCACGACCACGTCGGCGCCGAGCCGATCGGCCGCCCCGCTCGCCATCGCCAGAGCGGTCTCGGGGCTCACCAGCCCGTGCTCCTCGATCACAGAAGGATCGACTCCGAGCAAGGATTCCTTCAGCTCGGTGGCGTAGGCCACGACCGACCCGACGAACACCGCGGAGGCGCCCGGCACCGCGGTGAACCGCGCGGCCACCATGCCCCCGGTCGCCGACTCCGCGGTCGCCACCGACCAGCCTCGTTCGGAAGCCATCTGCAGCACGATCGCCTCGATCGGGTCGGGGCCGACCGAGAACACCAGATCCCCCAGGCGCCTGCGCACCTCCGCCTCGACGGGATCGAGCAGCCGGGCGGCCTCGGTCTCGTCGGCGGCGCGCGCCGTCAGCCGCACCTTGATCTCACCCGAGCTCGCCAAGAAGGCGACGGTCGGGTTGGTAGACGACACGAAGACGTCGTCGAGGATCTCTGCCACCCGCGACTCGGACTCGCCCCAGGTGCGGATCACACGGCTGACCAACGCCGACCCGCTCGCACCGGACTCCTCGAGCAGGAAGGGAATCACCCGATCGTCGAGCATGGGGAGCATCTCCTGCGGGACCCCGGGCAGCGCGAACACCCAGGTGTCGCCGACCCGCAGCCTGAGACCGGGTGCCGTCCCCTTCTCGTTCGCGATGAACGCGGCTCCGTCCGGGTACTCGGCCTGGCGCAGGTTGCTGGCCGGCATCTCGCGGCCGCGCCGCTCCCAGTAGGCGCGCAGCCGCTCGGCGTACTCCTCGTCGAATAGCATCGGCACGCCCGCAGCCGCGCACAGCGCCTCCCGGGTGATGTCGTCCTGGGTGGGACCGATCCCGCCGGTGATCACCAGCGCATCGGACCGCTCCAGCGCGGCGCGGATCGCCTCCGTCACCCTCGAGAGGTTGTCACCGACCACACCCTGGCGGTAGTGGTCGAGCCCGGCATCGGCCAGCCGGCGGCCGATCTCGGCCGCGTTGGAGTTCACGGTCTGGCCGAGCAGCAGCTCCGTGCCGACCGCGAGGACCTCGACGATCATGCGACCACCTCTCCCCTCGTGTCTGCGCCGTAGGATCCCGTGATCTCGGCTCGCAGCCACTCTCCCGGCGCACCCCGGTCGAGCAGCACGACCCCGTCGATCTCGGGGGCCTCCCGATGGGACCGGGCAACCGGTGTGCCGTCCTCGACCTGATCGACCACCACCTCGACCACCCGTCCCACCGTCGCCGCGCCCGCCTCGGCGGTCAGCTCTTCCTGGACGGCCAGGAGGCGGCGCAGCCGCTCGGTCACCTCTGCAGCATCGACCGTGCCCGGCAGCTCGGCGGCCGGTGTGCCCGACTCCGGCGAGAACGCGAAGAACCCCGCCCAGTCGAGCCTCGCTTCTCCGAGGAACTCCTCGAGCAGGTCGACGTCGTCGTCGGTCTCGCCGGGGAACCCGACGATGAACGAGGACCGCAGCGCGGCCTGCGGGGCCGCGGCGCGGATCCTGCCGATGAGCTCGAGGTGCCGCTCGCCGTCTCCGGAGCGCTTCATCGCCCGGAGCAGCGGTCCGGCGGCATGCTGCAGGCTGAGATCGAAGTAGTCGGCGACCAGAGGCTCGGAGGCGATGGCGTCGATGAGACGCAGATCGACCTCACGGGGATACAGGTAGAGCAGCCGCAACCGCCGCAGCCCTTCGACGTCCCGAAGGTCCCGGAGGAGGTCCACGATCCCCGTTCCGATGTCCCGCCCGTAGGCGGCCAGGTCCTGAGCGACGAGCACGATCTCCCCTGCTCCCCGTGCAGCGAGCGCCGCGGCCTCTTCGCGGACGTTCGCAGGGGCCCGGCTGCGCTGACGGCCCCGGAACAGCGGGATGGCACAGAAGGTGCAGGGCTTGTCGCACCCCTCCGCCACCTTCAGGTAGGCGTACGGGGCCGACGGAGCCGGACGGCGCACGTCGTCGAGGATGTCCATGGGATCGATCCGGCGCACGGCCGGCTCGAATCCGGTCAGCTCGTCCAGTCGGGCCACCAGTTCCCCGTAGCGCTCGAGCCCGATCACCGCGTCGGCCTCCGGAAGCGCCTCCGCCAGCTGTGACCGGTACCGCTGCGCCAGGCAGCCGACCACCACGAGCGACGCACCGGTGCGCCGCCGCTCGGCGTGCTCCAGGATCACGTCGATCGACTCCCGGCGCGCTTCTTCGATGAAGGCACACGTGTTGACCATCACGACATCGGCCTCGTCCGCAGACGCGGCTGCGCCGTACCCGGCCGCGGCCAGACGGGCGATCAGCTTCTCCGAGTCGACCTCGTTCTTGGCGCAGCCGAGCGTGGTGAGCCAGACGGTGGGAGCTTCGGGCACGGCGGCGAGTCTACGTCCCCCGCCCGCCCCGCAGATACTCGCCGCGGAAGTACTGGAGGGGTTCGCGCAGATCGTGGAGCTCGACCCGTTCGACGAGCCCGTGGACCAGGGCGTGCATGGGCTCGTCCCGGTGACCCGCATATCGGCAGTACGCCCTCGACCGGGCCTCCCGGAGCTCCGGACCGTACTCGGTGTCGGTGACATCGATCCCGGCGAACAGGCCTCCCGGGCTGGGTCTGATGCCGGCAAACCGGTCCGCCAGAGGGCGATGCCCCTGTTCGAGCACGTGCACGATGAACGCGCCCGACTCCACGATGGCATCCCACAGGCCGGTGGTCGTCCCGCACAGGAACTGCACGTACGACGGCTCGCCTTCAGCCACGAGCAGCGACGACACGGTCAGGCCGGCGCGATGCTCCGCGGGTCCCGAGGTGATCACCGTGACCGGGGCGGCCAGCCGGCCCCGGAATCGCCGCACCGGGTCGCGCAACTCCATCGGGGTCGCGAACGGATGCTCGTCGTGGATGCCGCCCTGGTCCATGAGCGCTCACCGTACTGCGGTCCGGGCGAAACCGCTTTGCGCCCCGGCCGGGCGCACGGCACCATGCCGGCCATGGATCTGCGCCCCGACCTGCGCCTTGCCCTGGAACTCGCCGACCTCGCCGATGCGGTCACCACGGAGCGATTCCGCGCCGCCGACCTCGTCGTCGAGACCAAGCCGGACACCACCCCCGTCTCGGAAGCCGATCGGGCCGCGGAGCGCGCCGTCCGGGACCGCCTCGCCGCGGTCCGCCCCGAAGATGCCGTCCACGGCGAGGAGTACGGGAGCACCGGCGCGGCATCTCGCCGGTGGATCCTCGACCCGATCGACGGCACCATGAACTACGTCCGGGGCATCCCCGTGTGGGGGACACTCATCGCCCTCGAGATCGACGGACGCACCGCGGTCGGCGTCGTGTCCGCACCGGCCATCGCCCACCGATGGTGGGCGGCCCGCGGCCTCGGAGCCTGGCGCAACGCAGAGCCGATCAGGGTGTCCGCCGTCGCCGATCTCGGCGACGCCCAGCTGTCCTACAACGACGTCCACGCGTTCGAGGCGCGCGGCCAGGGGGACCGGGTGCTCGCCCTCGGCAGGCGCTGCTGGAGGACCAGGGGCTTCGGTGACTTCTGGTCTCACATGCTCGTGGCCGAGGGCGCCGCCGACGTGGCCGTCGAGCCTGTGGCGGCGCTGTGGGACCTCGCTCCCCTGCAGGTGATCGTCGAAGAAGCCGGGGGACGATTCACGGGATTCGACGGAGTCGCCGCTCCCGACCGGGGCGACGCCGTGGCCACCAACGGCCTCCTCCACGATCAGGTGCTGGAGATCCTCGGTTCGCCCTAGCCCTCGCCGGCCCATGAGGCCCGGCCGTGCTTGAGGAACGTGATCGAGCGCTTCTCCTCGACGAACCCGAGTCGCGAGTAGAGCCCGAACGCCCCGGTCGGGTTCTCGGCGTCCACCCCGATGGCCGCGTACTCGAGCCCTCGCTCCCGGAAGGCGGCCATCGCCGCGACCAGCAGTGCGGAGGCGGCCCCCCGGCGGCGGTGGGACCGGACCATGCCGAGGCCCTCGATCCAGCCTTCAGTTCGGCCTCTCGACTCGAAGTCGTGCGGGTACATGGCCGCGGAGAGGTATCCGACGACCCGTCCCCCATCGGCCGCCACGAACGAGGCGTCCTCCAGGAAGAACTCGTCGTGCCACAGCTCCCAGGCGTGGGCCGTGACCGGCTGGGATCCCCAGTGATCGGCGAACGCCTCGTTGTGAGCGAGGCGCGCCGACTCGCTCAGATGCTCCTCCCACGGCAGGATCTCGACACCGGCGCCGGCCACGTCGGGGAGCGGATCGCCCAGCGGGCGGAGCATCTCGACGAAGAAGCGGGCCGGGACGTAGCCGAACCGTTCGAACAGCCCGACGCGGTCGGCCTGGGTCTCGTATGCGCTCACCCGAATGACGCACGGGAGCCCGTCGTCGTGCTCGGCGAACCGCTCCGACGCCCGGGCTTCCTGCCACCGGAGCAGCGCGGTGCCGAGGCCCCGGCGCCGCCAATCCGGGTGCACGTGCGCCCACGGGAAGGCACGGCGCTCGGTTCGCTCACCGCCGGGCATGTGCACCATGCCAAAGGCGGCGATCTCACCGGAGTCGGTGACCGCGACCCGGCCGTCGCGACCCAGGTCGTCGTCCCTGCTGCTGAGTTCGGTGCGGTACTCCTCGGCCACCTGCAGGTACCCGCCGTCCACCGCGTAACACGCCGCGTGGAGACCGGCGAGGGCATCTGCGTCGTCGAGGGTCACCGCCCGCCACACCAATCCGGGCACGGGAGAGAGGATCTCGGCCATCGCCGGGCGAGCCTATCGGCTTCCCGGTTCCTCGAGTGCGGACACGACCGCCGCCATGAACCTGCGCCCGAGCGAGCCGTCGATCACCCGGTGGTCGTAGGAGAGCGACAGCGGGAACTCGCGTCCCACGACGATCTCACCGTCTCGAACCACCGGGCGCGGGTCGGCTCTCCCGACCGACAGGATCGCCGTCGTCCCCATCGGGACGATCGGCGTCCCATATCGGCCTCCCACCGCCCCGATGTTCGAGATGGTGAACGTCGCCCCCCGCAACTCCTCCGGGGCGATAGACCGGGTGCGTGCCGCCTCGGCGAGCCGGTTCACCTCCCGGGCGATCTCGGTCACGTCCCGACCGTCTGCGGAGCGAACCACGGCGACCACGAGACCGTCGGGAGCATCGACCGCGAAGCCGACGTCGTAGTGGCGACGCAGCAGCAGGTGGTCGCCTTGGAGGGTCGCGTTGAACTCGCCGAATTCGGCCAGGACCGGAGTCACCCTGGCGATCAGGAGTGCCTCCAGCGGCACGGCCTCACCGCGCCCGACGAGGGCGGCCCGGGCGGCGAGCAGGTTGGCGGCATCCGCCTCGGCGAACGTCGTGACGTGGGGGATCTCCTGCCAGGAACGGGTGAGATGCCTGGCGATCGCAAGGCGGATCGCAGAGAGCCGCACCCGCTCGACGGGACCCGACGTTGCGGCCGCCTCGACGTCCTCCCGGGTGATGCGCCCGCCGGGGCCCGAGCCGGAGATCTCGCTCAGGTCGACGCCCAGATCCGCGGCGAGCCGGCGGACCATCGGCAAGGCCCGGAACCCGGGGGTGTCCCCGGCCTCCTCCAGAGTGCCCACCACCGGCGCGGCCGGAGCGAACCGCCGCTCCGGCTCGGCAACGGACGGCGACGGGGACCAGCTCTCGCCGGGGTCGCCGATGACGACCAGCAGGGCCCCGACCTCCAGCACATCTCCTTCCGCCGCTCCGTGGTGGAGCACGACCCCGGCGCGCGGAGCCGGCATCTCCATGACCGCCTTGTCCGTCTCCACCTCGACCATCGGTTCGTCCATGCCGACCGAGCCGCCGACCGGCACGAGCCATCTCACGATCGTCGCCTCGGCGAGACCTTCGCCGACGTCGGGCAGATGGAACTCGAACGCCACGGTCAGCCCTCCAGGGTGCGGCGAGCGGCGGCGACGATCCGCGCCGCGTCGGGCAGGTGATAGTGCTCGGTTCGCTTCAGCGGGACGACCACGTCGAGGCCGGTCACGCGTTCCACGGGTGCGAGCAGGGAATACAGAGCACGCTCGGAGATCACCGCGGCGATCTCCGAGGCGAGCGCGGCGGTCCGGGGAGCCTCGACGACCACCACCGCCCGGCCGGTCTTCTCGACGGACGAGACGATCGTGTCGTGGTCGAGCGGAGACAACGTGCGAACGTCGATCACCTCCGCCGACACGCCGAGCTCGGCCAGGGCGTCTGCTGCGCGCCGAGTGTCCCGCAGCATCGCCCCGTACGAGACCAGCGTGACGTCGCCGCCCTCTTCCACGACCGCCGCCTCCCCGATCGGCAGGGTGTAGGCGTGGTCGGGCACCTCCTCACGAATCGCCCGGTACACCCGCTTCGGTTCGAGGAACACCACCGGGTCGGGGTCTTCGATGGCCGCCAGCAGCAGCCCCTTCCCGGCGTACGGGGTCGCCGGCACGACCACCTTGATGCCCGGCGTGTGGGCGTAGATCGCCTCACTGGACTCGCTGTGATGCTCGGCGGCGCCGATCCCGCCCCCGTAGGGGATGCGGATGACCATCGGTGCCGTGAAGCGGTGATTCGACCGGTTCCTGATCCTCGACACATGGCTGATCACCTGATCGATGGCCGGATACGAGAAGCCGAGGAACTGGATCTCCACGACGGGCCGCAATCCGGCGATCGCCATGCCGAACGCCGTGCCCACGATGCCGGATTCCGCAACGGGCGTGTCCACGACCCGCTCGGCCCCGTGGATCTCTTGGAGGCCGTCGGTGACCCGGAACACGCCGCCGGAGCGGCCCACGTCCTCACCGAGCAGGACCACGCGCTCGTCGGCCGCGAGCGCCAGGTCGAGCGCGTCGTTGAGGGATTCGGCCAGGGTTCGCTGTGCCATCAGCCTCCCCCGAGATCGCGCAGCAGCTCGGCGCGCTGGCGCTCCAGCGCGGGCGTCGGCCGGGAGTACATGCGCCCGACGGTCTCCTCGGGCCCGAACGGCTCGAGAGCCTCCGCCTCGAGGACTGCCGCCTCGATGTCGGCGGCTGCGTCCTCGGCGACACCCGCCTCCCAGGCCTCGTCCCAGGCGTCCCCGGCTTGGAGGAACCTGCGCACCCTGTCGATCGGGTCGCGCCGCTGCCACTCCTCGACCTCGCCGGGGCTTCGGTATCGCAACGGATCGTCGGTCGTGGTGTGCGGCCCGGTCCGATAGGTGAACGCCTCGATGAGCGTCGGCCCGTCCCCCCGCCGGGCCCTCTCCAGGGCCTCCGACGTCACCCGATGCACGGCGAGCACGTCGTTGCCGTCCACGAGCACGCCGGGCATCCCGTAGGCGACGGCCTTCTCGGCGATCGTCGCCGACAGGGTCTGGCGGGCCCGGGGCATCGAGATGGCGTACTGGTTGTTCTGGCACAAGAGCACCGTGGGCGACGCGAACACCGCGGCGAGGTTCATCGCCTCGTGGAAATCGCCCTCCGAAGTGGCCCCGTCGCCGAAGTAGGTGATCGCGGCCCGAGTCCTGCCTTGGAGCCGCTCCGCCCACCCGAGGCCGACGCCGTGCAGCATGTGCGCTCCGACCGTGATCGACGGGGGCAGCACGGGCACGCCGTCGGGAGGGGAACCGCCCCGCTCGTCCCCCATCCGGTAGAGGAGCAGGTTGAGCCACGGGTAGCCGTGCAC
>CAYXHU010000048.1:0-965 GCA_964464675.1 uncultured Acidimicrobiia bacterium | reverse complement strand
GCACCCACATCGCCGCAGCGTCCCGGTAGGTGGGGACCATCCAGTCATCCGGCCGCAACGCCGCCGCGCTGCCGACCTGGGCTGCCTCCTGGCCTTCGAAGGGTGCATACGTGGCGAGCCGCCCCTGTCGCTGCAAGGACGAGCACTTCCTGTCGTAGGTCCGGCAGGTCACCATCGAGGCGAAGAGCCGGCGCGTCGCCTCGACGTCGAGGTGGGGATCGCCGATCGGTGTGCCGTCGGCGGCGAGGATGCGGATGGGATCCATGTGCGGCGAGGAAGCGTACCGGACCCGGGGGGCTTCGCTGCGCCGCTATCCGGTCCCCATCGGCGCACCGTCGAGGATGTCGTCCAGCTCGTCCGGAGTGACGAGCACCGCACGCGCCTTCGATCCCTCCGACGGTCCCACGATCCCCATGCGCTCGATGATGTCCATCACCCGGCCGGCCCTGGCGAAGCCGATGCGGAGCTTCCGCTGCAGCATGGACGTCGACCCGAGCTGGGATCGGACGACCAAGTCGATCGCCTGGCGCACGATGTCGGGGTCCTCGCCTTCGTACTCGCCGGCCTCGTCGCCCGCGCCGGCCGCCTCGGCCGCCTCGAGGACCTCGTGCTCATAGCGAACCCTGCGCTGGTCCCGCACCCAGTCCACCACGGAGTGCACCTCCTCCTCGGACACCCAAGCCCCCTGCACTCGCTCGGGCTTCGGGTCGCGGGCGGTCACGACGATCATGTCGCCGAGGCCGACCAGCTTCTCGGCGCCGCCCATGTCCAGGATCACCCGGCTGTCCGCCTGAGACGCGACGGAGAATGCGAGACGGGACGGCACGTTGGCCTTGATGACCCCCGTGATGACGTCCACCGACGGCCGCTGCGTGGCGATCACCAGATGGATCCCGACGGCCCTGGCCATCTGGGCGATCCGGACGATCGCCTCCTCGACGGCCCGTCCGGCGACCATCATGAGG
>CAYXHU010000047.1:0-8759 GCA_964464675.1 uncultured Acidimicrobiia bacterium | reverse complement strand
CGCCGCCGAGATCACCGCTCAACTGGCGGAGGTCGGCATCGAGGTCGAGACCACCACCGGCGGCATCGGTGACGACTTGTGGTGCGGCGCCTACGACGTCGTCCAGATCGGATTCTCGAGCGACGCCGCACCCTGGAATCTCATCGGCGTACACGATTGGTGGGACCCTGCCGGAGCACCGCCAAGCGGCTGGAACTCCTTCAGGTGGGGAACCGAGGCGGTCGAAGGCGTCGAAGACGACCCCGCCACCGACGGGTTCGACGAGTCCTGCTTCAACTCGGGGCCTTCGGCGGTGATCGACGAGTACACCGCACGCATGGCCGAGATCTTGGAACAGATGCGGGGCACCCTCGACGTGGAACAGTTGCGGCCCCTGATCCAAGAAGCCGAAGAGATCGCCGCCGACCAGGTCGTGTTCATCCCGATGTACGCGTTGACGTGGTGGTGGCTATGGAGCACCGACCTCACCGGCTGGCGCGAAGGAGACCCATTCGCGAACGCCGAGCACTTGTATCGGACCGACCCCTGACAGAGCAACCGATCGGTCATGCCGATCTGGATGACGGATACCGCGGGCCGCGCTTAGAGAACGCTCTGCTCTTCCCGGCACAGGAACTCTTCGCTGTGCCCGGCTACGAACGTGGCGGGCGGAGGATCAGCACCGGGGTCTCCTCGACGTACCGCCGGAAGGCCTCCTCCTCGCCCCAGCGCTGTTCGGCTCTTGCTTCCAGCATCGGGATGCCGCTGATCCGGGTGAGGAGCAGGAAGACGAAGACCGGTGAGATCAGGGTGGCCCACCGCCACCCGGACAGCACCGGCAGGGCGATGATCGCGATGCCGGTCCACAGCACGATCTCCCCGAAGTAGTTGGGGTGGCGGGACCATGCCCATAGGCCGGAGGTGATGAACCGTCCCTCGTTCGCCGGATCGCGCTTGAAGACGGACTTCTGCCGGTCGGCGACCACCTCGACGGCGAACCCGAAGACCCATACGAGGATGCCGACGATCGCCACCCAACCGATCGGTTGGCGCTCCGTGCCGGTGATGATCGCCAGCGCGCACGCCAGGGTCAGCAGCACCCAGAGGCCCTGCAGCGTCCACGTCATGAAGAACCGCAGCCGGTCGGTCTTGATCCGATCGAACCGCTCGTCCTTCCCGGCGCGGCGAATCCGCAGGAACAGGAAGGAGCCGAGCCGCACCGCCCACACGACCACCATGGCCCCGACGACGACCGCTCGAGCGTCGAGTTCGTCGCCGAGCAGCAGGGCGACGGCTACCACCGTCACATAGGTGGCGCTGCCGGTCAGGTCGAAGTAGCGCTCCGTCTCGGCGAGGCTGGAAGGCACGAACGCCGCCCAATTGATGGCGTAGGCGAGAGAGCCGCACAGCGCGAACACCGGGATCGAGCCGACCGTCCAGCTCCCGTCGCTCCCGGCGAGCACGACGAGCGCCCCCACCGCCACCGCGACGAAGATGCCGGCGAGGGAGTTCCGCTGCTGTTCTTCCATCCCGCCGACCCTAACGGTGGAAACCCCGGCGCGCGGTCGTCACCTGCGGGACCGCCGGGCATGCCACCGATCCCAGAGCACCAAGCCGCTCGGCTGGACCAGCACCGCCACGGCCAGCGAGTACACGATCGTGATGGCGATCACCGTCCCGAACTGGCGAATCGGCAGCAGGGACGCGAACACCAGCACGCCGAACCCGGCGGCCGTCGTCAACGCGGCACCGGTCAGTGCCGAGCCGGTGTGCGTCACCGTCAGGCGGACCGCCTCGTCGATCTCGTCGGCCCGTTCCCGGTCCTCGAGGAACCTGTGGGTGACGTGGATCCCGTAGGGCACGCCGATGCCGATGGCGAGTGACGCCACGGTCGCGGTGAGCACGTTGAAGCTGAGGCCGAGCAGCCGCATCGTCCCGAGCGTCCAGGCCACGACCACCAGCGACGGGAGCATCGTCACCAGCCCCAGCATCGGCCGGCGCTCGGTGACCCAGTAGTAGCCCACGAGCAGCACGAGCGCCGCGCCCAGCGTGACGAAGATCGACCGCGTCTGGGAGGCGGTGAGCCGGTCGAGCACCTCCTGGATCACGATCCCCTGGCTGGTCACCGTGGTCTCGATGCCGGCCACTTCCAGCGTCGCCATGCGGTTCTCCAGAGCCGCTTCGAGTTCGCCGACCCGGTCCTCCCCCGCGGTGGTGGCGATCACGATCACCGCAGTGTCGTCGTCCCGGGACAACACCCGCTCCATGGTGGACGGCAGCGCGGCGCGCACCGCGGCATAGATCTCGGCCATCTCGGCGTCGGACGCGAACCCGGATCCGTCTGGGAGCACTCCCAGCGCCACCAAGCGCTGCGCCGCGTCCGGATCGGTGTCGGCGAGTGAGGCGGTCACGCCGAGGACGACCGACGCCGGGGAGGATGCCTGCGCCCGATCCCGGACCGTGCGAACGTCGGGGATCCCGGCGAGACCCTCCTCGAAGGCCAGCATCGCGTTGGCGACGCCCGGATCGTCGAGATCACCTTCGACGAGCACATAGGTCTCCTCGGTGATGTCCCCTCCGAAACGGGTGGTGAGCAGGTCGATGAGCCGGGCCGATTCGGACTCCTCCGGTATGAACTCTTCCTGGCTGAACTCCGTGGAGATCCCGCTGGAGATCCACACCGAGGCGCCGGTGATCACCGCCGCCGCGATCATGGTCGCCACGGGCACGTGTTCGGTGAGCAGCGCGGCGCGTCCCAGCAGGCCGGCGAGTGCCGACGGCCGATCTGCCCTCGAGGCACGGCCTGCGGCGTGGCGGCGACGGTCGAGCAGGTTCCGGGCCGCGGGGATCAGGAGGCCCATCACCACGAACGCTGAGAGCACCCCGGCCGCGGCGAACACCCCGAAGTCGCCGATCGGGGGCAACGGCGAGACCACGTTCGTGAGGAAGCCGATCAGCGTGGTGATCGTCGCCAGCACCAGCGCCGCCCCGACCGTCATCACGGCCGTCCGAGCAGATCGATCGGGGGCGGCCCCTCCCCCTCGCTCCTCCCGGTAGCGCGAGGTGAGGTGCACCGCGTAGTCGATGCCCAGGCCGACCAGCAGGACGGGGACCACGATGGAGATCTGCGTGAAGGCGCCGACGAGCCCCAGGTAGTCGGGCCCCAGCAGCACCCCGATGCCGTACATCCAGGTGATCGAGATCATCAACCCCACGATCCCCAGCAGCACGTCGGTGACGCTGCGGTAGATGAAGGCCAGGATCACGATGATCAGCAGGAACGAGAGCCCGAGCAGCGGAGGCAGCTCGTCCTCGACGTCGCTCTGCAGTTCCTCGAAGAGGATGCCCAAGCTGAAGACGTCCATGGTCACGTCGGGAACGTCGACCACGGCCAGGGCATCCCGCAGCGCCAACCCCGCCTCTTGCAGGGCGATCTCGTCGAGGTCGGAACGGAACTGCACCACGACCAGCCCGGACCGGGCGGCGGGGACCTCGGGGTCGGCATCCGTGGACAGCAGGCCGACACCGAAAGCCCCCTCTTCGCTCGAGTAGGCGGCTCGGGCAATCCCCAGGACCTCCTCGTCGGATGCCGTGAGCGGATCGATGCCCGCTTCGATCATCCCCGCGGCGATCGGCGTGGCGAACGACAGCACGGCCGGCGAGGTCGGCGTCGACGGGCGAAGCACGTCCGCCACTCCCGGAGCCGCCTCCGCCACCTGCTGCACGATGAGTGCGGCTCGCACCCCGTCGGCGGACACGATGGAGCCACCTTCCTCGGCGCTGAGGATCACCTGAGCGTTCCCCCCTCCGGTGGCGAAGTCCTCCTGGATGAGGGTGTATGCCTCGGCCTTCGCCGTCTCAGGAGCGAATGCGGTGATGTCGGTGTCGGTGCGTTGCTGCGCGGCGAACACCCCGAGCACCACGGTGACGAGGGCCACGACGGCGATCGCCGTCCACGGCCGCCTCGATGTCAGCGCGGCGAAGGCGCGGATCACAGATGCTGTCCTCCTCTGAAGGCGCCGGGGATCACTCCAGGCGCGCCCGCGTTTCCGGTGGACGGGAGGAGCGCTCGCGGCGGCACAGCGCGCACTCCGACACGAATGCGGCGACGGCCAGCACACCCACGATCACGAACAAGGCGATGTGCCACGACTCCACGGCTGCCTCGCTACTCGCCGTTCATCACCGGTGAGGGTAGCGAACCGACAGTCAGTCGAATCAGCACGTCGCCGCCCCCGGCGGCGGGTACGGTCCGCCGACCCGGTATGGTCCCTCGCCACATGGACAACACCTTCGTGCTGCACGGTGTCCGTGGATCGGTTCCCGTGGACGGTGAGCAGTTCTATCGGCACGGCGGCGCCACGACGGCCTACAGCCTGCGGTCCGGCGAGGCGACCCTTCTCGTGATCGACGCGGGGACGGGCATCCGCTCCCTCGTCCCGTCTTGGACGGGCCGTCCCGTCACCGTTCACCTGTTCCTCACCCACTATCACCACGACCACCTCAACGGGCTTCCCTTCTTCGCCCCACTCCTCGCCGAGGGATCCCGACTGGTCGTGTACGGCCACCCCAGCGAGGGCGGGGTGCACGTGGCCGACGCGGTCCGCGGCTTCATGCGGCCCCCGTGGTTCCCGGTCTCGATCGAAGACGTCGCCGCCGTCGTCGAGTTCGTCGATCTCAACGAGCGTCCCACCACCCTCGGAGACGTCACCGTGAGCTCGGCACGGCTCAGCCACCCGCAGGGGGTGACCGGGTACCGGCTCGAAGTCGACGGCCACGCGCTCGTGGTCGCAACCGATCACGAACGCGGGGACGAGGCCGGGGACGATTCGCTACGGCGACTCGCCGAAGGAACCGACGTCTTGCTCCACGATGCCCAGTATCTGCCGGCCGAATACCCCGACCATGTCGGCTGGGGTCACAGCACATGGCAGGATGCCGTCGCCGCCGCCCGCGAGGCCGGAGCCGGTCGCCTGGTGCTCGTCAGCCACGATCCACGCCGCTCCGACTCCGCCATCGACGCCATGTGCGCCGCAGCGCAGAAGGCCTTCCGGGAGACGCAGGCCGGCCGGCCCGGCATGACGATCCGGCTGTGACCCCGGCCCGGCATTGCCGGGGAGCGCAACCGGCGGTAACCTGCCGACCCACATGAAGAACGTGTTCCCTGCTCGCTTCGCCTTTACCGGGCCGACGGCCCGGGTCGGCACGCGCTAGCAGGGACACACCAGCGAAGCACCGCACCCGGAGCCGGAGGCTCCGGGTTCTCTGGTTCCCGGGCCTCCCGAAGACAGGAGCGACCATGGAACCATCCTGCGGCCAGGACATCGCAGCGATCCGCACCCGCATAGACGAGATCGACGCCGCCGTCATCGGCCTGCTGGCGGAGCGGTACGCCAAGTCGATGGAGATCGGGCGGCTGAAGGCGCGGGCCGGCATTCCTCTCCACGCCCCGTTGCGGGAGCACGGGGTCATCGCGTCGGTCGAAGCCAGAGCCGCGGCGGCCGGGCTCGACCCCCATTCGGTGCGCCTCCTCTACCGCCTCGTCATCGAGCATTCCCGGGCGGCGCAGCGCAGGGCCGCCGAGGAGCCGGACGTCGCCTGATGGGGCGGGTCGGCTACCAGGGCGAGCCCGGCTCGTACAGCCACCGGGCCGTCGCCGAGACCCATCCCGGGACGGCGGCGATCGGCTTCGACGGCTTCGATGCGGCATTCGACGCGCTCACCGCAGGAGACGTCCATCGTCTCGTCCTCCCGATCGAGAACTCGACCACCGGGAGCGTCCTCGAGGTGCTCGACCGGCTCGCCGCCGGTGGAGCTTCCATCATCGCCGAGCACCGTGTGGAGGTGCGCCATGCGCTGCTCGCCGTTCCGGGCACCCCGCCGTCCGCCGTCGAGCGGGTCCACTCCCATCCCGAAGCCCTCGCCCAGGCACGCCGCACGCTGCGGGAACGAGGCTGGCAGCCGGTCCTCTCCCACGACACCGCCGGGGCGATCCGCCTCGTGGCGGAGCGCTCCTCACCCGCCGATGCCGCCCTGGGGCCGCACTGGGCCGGCGAGGAGCACGGCCTCGAGGTTCTGGAGCGCGACGTCGTGGACCTGGCCCACAACACCACTCGCTTCGTGGTGCTGCAGGCCGGACCGCCGTCGATCGCCCCCGACGCCGACAAGAGCTCGATCGTCTTCTCGACCCGCCACCAGCCGGGCGCTCTGGCAGAAGTGCTCGCCTCCCTCGCCGCCCGGGGAGCCGACCTCACCCGTATCGAGTCCCGCCCGGGACCCACTCCGTGGACCTACCGCTTCTTCGTCGACCTCGTCCATTTCCCCGGACCACACGGAGCCGCCGCCGTGCTCGAGCCGGCCCCCGGGGGCACGCTCGAACTGTCACACCTCGGCAGCTACCGGGCCGTGGTGCGCTGAACGGGCCTCAGAGGCCTGGAAGATCGACCAGCAGCCCGTAGTGGTCGGAGAGTGCCGTCTCGATTCCGCCCACGACGATGCGACCGTCCAGGACCAGACGCGCCGAGGCCGGGCCGTCCACGCCGCGTACCAGCACGTGGTCGAGCAGGGTCGATTGGGGGAACGGCTGCAACGGGTTGTCGGCGCAGAACGTGCACCCCGGATCCCCCTGCTCGAGGTACGGGGATCTCCCGAACACCTCGAGCAAGCGACGGTACCCCGCCTCGAACTCCGGGGCGATGCCGGGCAGTGCCGGACCGCAGTTGAGGTCCCCGAGCAGCATCGCCGGACCGTCGTGGCGCTCGGCGACGCCGATGAGGTGCTCCACCTGGCGCCGGTGCTCGGCCTCCCAACCCCCCGGCTCCGGGTGCGGAATCGGCGGGATGTCGGCCGCCAGGTGGGTCGCCAGGATCAGCATCGTGCCCTGTGAGGTCTCCACGTCGAGCCGGATCGCGGCCCGGCGGACGAACCAACTCTCCAGGGGAACCACCTGGGCCGGCACGTCGTGGCGGCTGAAGACCATCAGCCCGCTGCGGCCCCCGGCCGCCCAGTCGCCCGGGACTCCGGGAAGCGGATCGGCGGCCACGGCGGTGTAGCCGTTCGCCATGGCCTCGGCGAGGCTGCGGGCATCTGCCTCCTCCCACACCTCCTGGAGGGCGACGAAGTCGGCTTCCAGCGAGGGCAGGCGTGCCGCAAGCGCAGCGCACCGCTCGGCGGCATGCGGGATCAACGGATCGAGGAGTCCGGCGTTGAAGGTGACGAAGCGCACGGGGCGGCTCAGCCTCCCTCGTAGAACCGGAGGAGCGCGTGGGTGCCGTCCTCGCCCGCCCCCTCCTCCTCGAGACGCCGGTACAGCTCGTACGCCTGCTCGAGGCCTCGCAAGTCCAGGCCCATCTCGCCCGCCGATTCCACCGCGATGCGCAGATCCTTGACGAAGTGCTTGATCTTGAAGCCGGGAGCGAAGTCGCCTCTCAGGGCCCGCGGCATCAGGTTGCTGAGCGACCATGACCCTGCGGCGCCGTGCTCGATGCTGTTCAGGACGAGGAACGGGTCGAGGCCGGCGGCATGGGCATAGGCCATCGACTCGCACACCGCCAGCATCCCGGCGGCGATGGCGATCTGGTTGCACATCTTCGTGTACTGGCCGGCTCCGGGACCACCCTGGAGCACCACCGTGCCGCCCATCACGGTGAGGATCGGCTCGACCGCGGCGAAGGCCGCCTCGTCGCCCCCGACCATGATCGACAGGGTCGCATTGCGCGCCCCTGTGTCCCCCCCGGAGACCGGGGCGTCCAGCACAGCGATCCCCCGGGCCGCCCCCTCCTCGGCGATGCGCCTGGCCAGCGCGGGGCTCGACGTGGTCATGTCCACAGCGATCGTTCCCGAGCTCAGCGCCGCGAGCACCCCGTCGCCGCCGAGGTAGACCTGCTCCACGTCGGCCGGGAAGCCGACGATGGTGATCACCACTTCTGAGCCCGCCGCCAGCTCGGCCGGACCGTCGAACCAGCGGGCTCCTCGCTCGACGAGCGGCTCGGCCCGCTCCCTCGTCCGGTTGAACACGCCCAGGGGATACCCCGCGTCGAGCAGGTGCCCCGCCATGCTGAACCCCATCACGCCCGTTCCGATGAAACCGATCCTCGTGTCCATGCCCGCTCCCGTCGTAGCCTGCACGGAGCAGTCTCCCAAATGGAGCCCGCCGATGGCGAAGAACGATCCCTTCTGTGACCTGCTGCGCCGCATCGTCGGCGACTCCCACCTGATCACCGACCCGGACGTCACCGCGTCGTTCGCCACGGCCTGGACGGGAGAGAAGATCGGGTCACCGATCGCGGTTGCCCGGCCTGCGGACGTGCTCGAGCTCCAGGCGCTGGTGCGGGCCGCAGCCGACGCCGGCGTGCCCGTCGTCCCTCAGGGCGGCAACACCGGCCTCGCCCTCGGGGGGATCCCGGCCGGCGGGGAGCTCGTGGTCTCCCTGCGGCGGCTCTCTCGGATCGCTCCCGACCCGGATGGAGCACCCGCGCTCCTCGCCGGCGCCGGGGCCACGCTGCACTCGGTGCAGGAGGCGGCCGCCCGTGCCGGGTTCGAGTTCCGGCTCGACATCAACGCCAGGGCCGATGCGACCGTCGGGGGCATGATCGCCACCGACGCGGCAGGCCGGCACGCCTGGCGGCACGGCTCGATGCGGGTGCTCACCGAACGGGTTCACGCAGTGCTCGCCGATGGATCGACGGTGGGCGGCACGGGGAATGGGCCAGGCTCGGGCGTGGAGCAGCTCCTCTCCGGATCGGAGGGGAGCCTGGGCGTAATCGCCGCGGCGCGCCTCC
>CAYXHU010000046.1:0-8933 GCA_964464675.1 uncultured Acidimicrobiia bacterium | reverse complement strand
GATCGTCTCGGCGGAGAACGTCCCGGCGAATTCGCGGTGGATGCGGTCGGTGGCCTGCCGGAGCAGGTGCTGCTGTTCTGCGGACATGGTCATGTGTCGGTGCCTTCCGGCGTGAGTGCTGCGATTCGTCGTGTGATGTCGTGCAGAGCGGTGTCGAAGGCGTCCGGCGCGGTCGAGCCGACGGGGTCGGGGATCGACCAGTGCCACCAGTCCGCCGGAGCCTCGAGTTCCTCGTGGGCCCGGTCGCAGACGGTGATCACGACGGCCGGGGTGGTGGCCACGTCGGCGATGTGGCGCGGCAGGGTTCCGGCGAGGTCGAGGCCGGCTCGTTTTGCGGCGGCGAGGGCGCCCGGGTGCACCCGGGGCGCCGGGTGGGTGCCGGCGCTCTCGGCAGGGGCTCCCACGGCACGACGCCACGCTGCGGCGGCGAGCTGCGACCGCGCCGAGTTGTGGGTGCACACGAACAGGACGGGCTCGGCCTGCGCGGGGGCGGCGAGGCCGAGTGACTCGGCCACGGCGCGATCGAGCTGCAGGTACTTGCGGCGGCGGTCGCCTTCGGATCGGCCCCGGCGGACGATGCCGGCCCGCTCCAGCACTGCTATGTGGTGTGCCGCCAGATTGGAGGGGAGCCCGAGCAGATCCCCGAGCTCCCCGGGGGAGCGGTCGCTGCGCAGCAGCTCCTCGGCGATCGCCAGACGAGTGGGATCGCCGAGGGCGGCATGTCTATGGGCGCGGCGCTCCAGGTCGTTCACGCACAGGAGCGTACTAGCTCAGTAACTATTGAGTCAAATATCGTGGAGACGTTGCTCGATCAGCTACCCGAGCGTCGCGCTGAGGGTGATCTCGACATTGCCCTTGAGGGCGTTCGACACCGGGCAGCCGTCCTTGGCGGCGGCTGCGGCGGCCTGGAAGGCGTCGGCATCTATCCCGGGAACCGCTCCGTGCACGGTGAGCTCCATCTTGGTGAGCCGCCACCCGGCGTCGGTCTTCTCGAACGTGGCCTCGGCGTCGGTGTCGAGGCGCTCCGCCGGGGTGCCCGCCTGGGCGAGGCCATTCGACAGCGCCATGTTGTAGCACGCGGCGTGGGCGGCCGCGATGAGCTCCTCCGGGCTGGTCTTCCCGGCGGCCGCTTCGGTGCGGCTCGGCCAGCTGACCGGCAGCGGCTCGGCGGCGCGGGTGGCCAGGGCGGTGGTCCCGGATCCCGAGAACAGGTCTCCGTGCCAGGTGGAGTGGGCTCGGCTCTTCATCATGACCTCCGGATCGATGGTGTGCCGAGCATAGGGTCGGGAGCGCGGGTAGGTGGGGGAGGCTGCCACAGCGCCGGATTCGACGTACCCTCGGATGGCGAAACGCGTCGGCAGACCGGGAGACGGACGGCATGGGCCCGACCATCCAGCTCGCCGTGATGCTCCTGCTCTTGTACGGGGGCGTGACCGTCGGGCGGCGCCCCGAGACGCGGGAGGCGATGGCGGCCACGGTGCTGCTGATCCTGCTCCCGGCGGTCGCGGTGGCGTTGGTCTTCGCCGGCATCGCCGTCGGGTCCGGTGGAGGGTGGGTGCTGGCCGGCCTCGGGGCATTCACCGCCGGGGTGTTCGTCGGCTCGATCGCCGAGTAGGGGTGCCAGCTACACCGTGAACGACTCACCCCAGTCCAGGGTCACCACCTCGATGCCGTCGTCCGCCAGTGCGGACTTCGCCACGCCGCCGACCCACGCCCGGCCGGAGGCGCTCAGGTAGAAGTCGTGGATCGGGACCACCCAGGTGGGCGAGAGCCGCCTGGCGAACTCCACGGAGGCGGTCGTCGAGCCCCACGGAGCCATCAGGGGCAGGGCCAGGACCGGCGCCGACGTGCTCGGTTGGTAGGAGTCCCCGGGGTGGGTGAGGACGCGTTCGATCGTCCAGGCCCGGTTGGGGGGTGCCGCTCCGGTGGGGATGACCTCGTGGACGACGTCCTCGAACGAGACGGCCGCAGGGGCCCCGGTGTCGGCCTCGATGCCGTGGCCGGTGAGGAGCCCGGCGACGGCGGGGTTGGCATGGACGGTCACGTCGGCTCCCCTGTCGAGGAGCCAGCGGACGAACTCGGGCTTCACGTGGTCGGCGTGCTCGTGGGTGATGAGCACGGTCTGCACGTCTCCGACCGTGGCGAGGTCGACTTCGCCTGAGTCGAAGGTGTGGAAGCCGGGGTCGATGAGGGTGGTGGCGTCGCCGGTGGTGACCAGCAAGCACGAGTCGCTGAGGCGCCTGATCGTGGACATGGTCCCACCGTACCCGTGGTCGTGACGTTCGGCCCGGGAAGGCCGTCCCGGGATGGGGGAAGCTTCGGAGGTGACGAATGGGATCGTGGACCGCCCCCATCGCGGAGCGGACGACTTCTGGCCGATCCGTGACTTCCTCTCTTCGCTGTGGCCGATCAGCCCTCCGGGTGTCCCGTGGGATGTGCGGCGGTGGGATGGGTCGTACTGCCACTCCGACCCGCCGGGCCTGGACGAGGATCGCGCGGCGCGGACCCGGGTGTGGGAGGCAGACGGGGGCCGGATCGTGGCCGCGGCCCTGAGCGAGGGCGGCCGGCAGCTCCACCCGCACGTTCACCCCCGCTACCGGTGGCTGCTGGACGACGTGGTCGCCTGGAGCGAACGCGCTGCGGCATCGGCCGGCTCGGAGGAGGTGCTGCTCCACGTCTGGGACCACGACGCAGGGATGGAGCGCCTCGCCGAGCGGCGAGGCTATCGGCCGACCGGCGGATGGGAGATCCTGAGGGGCCTCCGCTTCGACACCGGCCCGCTCCCGGAGCCGGTGGTGGCCGGCGGTTACGTGATGCGCGCCACCCGTGACGACGAGGCCGACCATCGGGCGATCGCCGAGCTGCTCAACGCCGCCTTCGGCCGATCCTTTCACCATGCCGGGGAGCTGCGGAACTTCCAGGCGCTGGCGCCGTCGTTCCGGAGGGACCTGGACCTGGTCGCGTTCGCTCCGGACGGGTCCTTCGCTGCATATGCGGCGGTGTGCTGGGACTCCGCCAACGCTCACGGGATCTTCGAGCCGGTGTGCACGCATCCCGAGCACCGCCGGCTGGGGCTGGCGAAGGCGCTCATGCTGGAGGGGATGCGCCGGGCCCGGGCGATGGGCGCGGAAGTGATCGACGTGGGCACCGGGGACATGGATCCTGCGAACGCCCTGTACGCCTCGCTGCCGTTCACCGAGGTGTACCGCGGGTGCTTCTGGGAGAAACGGGTCGGGGACGGGCCGAGTGCGTAGCCTGCAGCAACGCACACCGGAGGCAGGCATGGGTGATCTGGCCGGCAGGACGATGGTGATCTCCGGAGGGAGCCGGGGCATCGGCCTGGCGATCGCGCTCCGGGCCGCCCGGGACGGCGCCAACGTGGCGCTGATAGCGAAGACCGCCGAGCCGGATCCCCGGCTCCCGGGCACCGTGTTCACCGCGGCGGAGGAGATCGAGGCGGCGGGCGGGAAGGCGCTGCCGATCGTCGGCGACATCCGTCACGACGACATCGTCTCCGCGGCGGTCGAGAACGCCGCCGCGGAGTTCGGCGGGATCGACTTGTGCGTGAACAACGCGAGCGCCATCAACCTGTCGGGGACGCTCGACCTGGACATGAAGCGCTACGACCTCATGCAGGACATCAACACCCGCGGGACGTTCCTGCTGTCGAAGGCGTGCATCCCGCACCTGGTCGGCTCCGACAACCCGCACATCCTCAACCTGAGCCCGCCGCTCAACCTCGCCCCGCACTGGTTCGCCAACCACGCCGCCTACACGATCGCCAAGTACGGGATGAGCATGTGCACGCTGGGCATGGCCGCCGAGTTCGCGCGGGAGGGGATCGCCGTCAACAGCCTCTGGCCGCGCACGATCATCGCCACCGCCGCGGTGCAGAACCTGCTGGGGGGCGACGTGGCGATGGCCCGGGCACGCACCCCGGAGATCGTGGCGGACGCCGCGCACGCCGTCTTGTGCCGCGACGCCCGGACCACGACCGGCAACTTCTTCATCGACGAGGAAGTGCTCGCCGCCGAAGGCATCACCGATCTCTCCGGGTACGCCTACGGGACGGGAGCCGACCTGCAGCGGGACATCTTCCTGGACTGAGTCCAGGCGTCTTGCTGGGCTGGGTCCAGGCATCTTGCTGGGCTGGGTCCGGGCGTCTTCGTGGACTGGGTCCGGGCCTGCAGGGGGGCGGCGCACCGCCCCCGTTCGTAGACTCCTGCGGAGACACCCCGTCAGTGAGGGAGCCGATGGCCGAGTTCCACTACCAGCCCCTGATCGACCTCGGGCCGGACGACACCGAGTACCGCATGCTCACCAAGGACCACGTCGAGGTTCTGCCGCTGGGGGACCGGGAGATCCTCTGGGTGGCGCCGGAGGCGTTGCAGATGCTGGCCGCAGAAGCCGTCCGGGACGTGTCCCATCTGTTCCGGGCGAGCCACCTCCAGCAGCTGCGAGACATCCTCGACGACCCGGAGGCGTCGGGGAACGACCGGTTCGTGGCCAGGGAGATGCTGAAGAACGCGAATGTGTCGGCGGGCATGGTGCTGCCGTCGTGCCAGGACACCGGCACGGCGATCGTGCTCGGGCACAAGGGCGAGGACGTGTACACCGGGGTGGACGACGCGGCGTGGTTGTCGCACGGCATCTTCGACACGTACACCGGCACCAACCTGCGCTACTCGCAGCTGGCGCCGCTCACGATGTACGAGGAGAGGAACACCGGGAGCAACCTGCCTGCGCAGATCGAGATCGAGGCGGTGCCGGGGGACTCGTACGAGCTGCTGTTCGTCACCAAGGGCGGCGGGTCGGCCAACAAGACGTTCCTGTTCCAGGAGACCAAGGCGCTGCTCAACCCGGAGTCGCTGCTGAGGTTCATCGGCGAGAAGATCCGGCTGCTGGGCACCGCGGCGTGCCCGCCCTATCACCTGGCGATCGTGATCGGGGGTACGTCGGCCGAGTACACGCTGCGGACCGTGAAGCTGGCGTCGGCCCGCTACCTGGACACGCTCCCGACCACCGGCAACGAGCACGGCCGGGCGTTCCGGGACCTCGAGCTCGAGGAGCAGGTGCTGGAGCTGACGAGGGAAACGGGGATCGGCGCCCAGTTCGGTGGCAAGTACTTCTGCCTCGACGTGCGGGTGGTGAGGCTGCCCCGCCACGGGGCGTCCTGCCCGGTCGGTATCGGGGTGTCGTGCTCGGCGGACCGCCAGATCAAGGCGAAGATCACCCGGGACGGCGTGTTCCTGGAGCAGCTCGAGGCGAACCCGGCCAGGTTCATGCCCGAGCCGGATGCCGTGGAGCTCCCCGGCGACGTCGTGCACATCGACCTGACCCGGCCCATGGACGAGATCCGTGCCGAGCTCTCCAAGCACCCGGTGAAGACCCGGGTGTCGCTCACCGGGCCGATGGTGGTGGCCCGCGACATCGCCCACGCCAAGCTGAAGGAGCGGATCGAGAGCGGCGAGGGCCTGCCCGACTACCTCGAGGATCACCCGGTCTACTACGCAGGCCCCGCCAAGACGCCGGAGGGATATGCCTCGGGCTCATTCGGGCCGACGACTGCCGGCCGCATGGACTCCTACGTGGACTTGTTCCAGAGCCACGGCGGCAGCCTGGTGATGCTCGCCAAAGGCAACCGCTCGCAGCAGGTCACCGATGCCTGCGCCCGGCACGGCGGCTTCTACCTGGGGTCGATCGGCGGCCCGGCGGCGGTGCTCGCTCAGGACAACATCAAGAAGGTCGAGGTGCTCGAGTACCCCGAGCTGGGCATGGAAGCGGTATGGCGCATCGAAGTGGAGGACTTCCCGGCCTTCATCGTGGTGGACGACAAGGGCAACGACTTCTACGCGCAGATCTGAGACGCACGGCGAAGCGGTGAGCCTGCGCTGTGGGTGTGGGGGACCGGTCGAGCAGTCCGGTGTGCGGCAGATGATGCGAGCTCGGCCGCAGGAAACCGCCGGGACGTCACGGAGGTGCGCCCCGCTTGCGACGCCGTCTGAGGGCCCGAAGGTCCTCTGCGGTCTTCCTCTCATGGCACGGAGGGCAGCGCGGCTCGATGTTGGCCAGTGAGGTGGGCCCGCCCGCGGCGCGGGCGAGCAGGTGATCGAGCTCGAGCCCGAACCGGTTGCCGCAGTCCACACACTTGAGGCCGTCGAAGTCGGGCGGGTCGCCGAGGCCCAGGGCGATCCGCACCGGGACCGGGATGTGCCGGGTCCAGCGCTCGAGATGCCGGAGATCGGTGCCGTCGTAGAACACTCCGGTGAGGAAGGCATCCTGGGCGATCGCCTTGGCGACCTGCGGAGCAACCGGGCCCACTCCCGGGATCTTGCAGTGTTCCCCGGGCCCGACGTCCTGCCAGCCTCGCCGGACCACCTCGTGGCTGACGAGGATCACCACCTCGGCGTGGTTGCGGTCTCCGGCGTGTGCGCCATTCCCGGCCGGTTCGCTCGGATCGGATTCGCCTCCGGTCGTCGCGTCGGCGGTAGCCGGGTGCGGGGCGGCATCGCCGGAAAGGCCGCTTACGACGGCTGGGAGGGCGTCGGCGAGGTGCCGTTCGAACGGCTCCCGTCCCCTATTCGGAGGCAAGGCCGCGGCGAGCCGGCGAGCCTGGCGCTCCAACCGGCTCACGATGGGGGCGCCGATGTGCGGTTCGAGCACCGCGTCGAGGTGGACCATGCCGAGCTCGCCCACCCAGTGCCGCAGCCGGCGTGCGGCGTGTTGCCGGGCGGGCAGCTCGGCACGGTCCTCGGCTTCGAGGCGGACGCTGCGGGCTCTTTCCTTGAGCTCCCGAAACGACTCGGACCGTGCGACCGAGACGAGGTCGTCCACCGCCTCCGGAGCGACCGTGGTGGTGCGCGTGATCTCGGAGGCTTGTTCGAGGGACACATCTCCGGCTTGCATCGCCGCAGCCAGGGTCGGCGTCGCGGCCAGGCTGCGACCGGTTTTGATCGTTCGGCGAGCTTGCCCGACCGGTGTGCCCGTCAGGCGGGCCAGTTGCACTGCGTCACCCACACGAGCCGACAGGGTGGCGGTGCCGAATGCGGCCAGCTTCTCCACGCGGGCGTACATGGCGAGCAGCCGTTCGGTTTCAGCGCGGGAGCGCACGGAAGCCCCCAGGCCGGCGTTGGTCTTCTCCAGCAGCCCGACTGCCTGGGCGAGCATCTCGACATCCATGCTCCCAGCATGTCAGGTGGGTATGACACGAATGGGCCCAGTCGAGGCGTCCCCCCTTGGGAGGTCGGGGGTTCCCGCCCCCGGGTCGGAACCACAACGATGAGTCGGCGACCGCGATCTCCGATGGTGTCTGCGGGATCGGCCCCTGTTGCCTCTATAGGGTGAGGGATACCCGACGAGAGCGAGACATCATGAGCCGCTCATCGATCTGGGCGGCGGCGCTTCTGGTGTTGCTGGCCGCAGCTGCGGTGTCGTGTGGTGACGACACGGCGACCGACCCGGGGGATCCGCCGGCGGAGCCGATTGCGGTGTCGGTCACCCGGGACATCCCGTACATGACCGATGCGCAACGCTGGGGCTTCGGCGGCAACGTCCTGTCGGCAGACTCGTCCACGGTGATGCACCGGTACGTCCCGGAGGGAGAAGGACCGTGGCCGGTGGTGGTGCTCCTGCACGGGGGCTTCCAGAACGCCGAGAACATGGAGGCGCCGGCACGGGCGATCGCCGCGCGGGGCGTGATCGTCTACACCCCGACCTATCTGCACGATCTCCAGGCCGATGCAGAGCAGGTCGCCTCCGGGTTGTGGGCGGGCGGCACCACGGTCGGCGACCTCTCCTGTGCGGTCCGGGCGGCCAGCGCCGACGCCGACGAGCACGGCGGGGCGCCGGACCATCTGATCGTGGTGGGGTACTCGATGGGCGCCGGCTTCGGCGCCACCGTGACCCTGGTCGGCGACGACCCTGAACGAACCGAGGGCACCTCGGGGGACTGTGTGGTGTCGGAGGGATCGGCGGTTCCGGCGGCGTTCATCGGCTGGGAAGGCCCCTACGACTGGGAGATGCTCCTGGGCCGGGACTTCCCGGACACGTTGGACCTGGCGCCCGAGGCGGTCCGCGCGATGAGCCCGCTCACCCATGCGGAGCTCCAGCCCGGGGATCGGGCGCCGGCGTTCCACCTGCGCTCGGGAGACCGGGTCTGGAAGGGGGTTCCGCACGCCGACTACATGGACCACCTCGCTGCCGAACTCACGGAAACCGGGTGGTCGGTCACCACCGAGGTGCTCCCGGGCAGATTCCACACAGACTTTGTCGAAGCACCGTTCATCCCGGAGATGATCGACCTGATCGTCGAAGTGGCCTACGACCCGAGCGAGTAACGCCTTCCGGCCTCGCACGCGCCCGAGCTCACCCGCCCGGTAAGTGCCTGAACGAAACACCCGTTGTGCTGAAATCCCGCCAGAGCTCCCGAGGGGCCGCCGACCTGTCCAGAGCGCCCGGATCGCCGCACTCACTCCCCGGCCCGCTCCAGCACCACCCATCGACCGACCTCGAACACCTCGGCCTCCTCCCGGGCCCCGGTGAGGGCTTCCTCGCCCCCCGAACCGAGCCAGACCGGCCAGAACGCCGGTTCGCCATGAGCCGGCACGTGGGACAACGCCACCCGGGCGCCGGCCTCCGGCCACGCGACCCGGAACTCGACCTGCTCGTGGGGCCCGTCGTAGGCGATGTTGGCCAGCCACCCCTCGGCGGCCTCCAGTGCTGCGGCGTCGTCGCCGCGGACGCCGTCGCGGCAGCACCAGTCGAAGTCACGGGTGAGCCGCCACACACCATCGGTGAGGGCGTACTCGGCCGAGCCGAGCGCCGTCGAGGAGTGGAGAATCCGGACCCGGTCTCCTTCGGCGATCGCCAGGTTCTTCGACCCGCCGGCCCCCGTCTCGACGGCGACGTACAGGTACCCGTCGGCGTGCAGCCAC
>CAYXHU010000045.1:3424-8945 GCA_964464675.1 uncultured Acidimicrobiia bacterium | reverse complement strand
GATCGTCGAACGGGTGCACGAACGTGAGGCCCTCCTCGACGACCAGCCGGCGGGCCCGGGCGTCCGCCTCGTCCTGTGTCTCCCCGGCGATCACCACCCGGGCCCCGAGCGCAGCGATCGCGTCCCGCTTCACGGCGGGGACCCGGCCGGTCAGGCAGATGGTCGCGGCGACACCCGAGGAGCGCGCCACGTGTGCCACCGCCCTGCCGTGGTTCCCGCTCGACACGGCGACCACGCCGCGTGCTCGTTCGGCTTCGCCGAGTGACAGGAGGGTGTTCGTGGCGCCCCTGAGCTTGAACGACCCGGTCTCCTGCACGTTCTCGAGCTTGAGGAACACCGGTGTCCCGGCCTGCCCCGAGAGCACCCCCGAAGCAGCGAGCGGGGTGCGGCGCACCATGCCGGCCATGCGAGCTCTGGCACGGTAGACATCGGCGAGTGTCGGATGGTCGCCCACCGGGTAGACGGTACCCGGTGAGGCCGGGTGCCCGCCGGGAACAAACCACGACGAACGGGCGTTCGTATAGTCGTGCTCGATCAGAAGACCACCACCGCGCGCCGTGACCGGCGCTCCGACGCCTACGACGACCGGGGCAGGCTCGTGGCCGACACGATGGGCCTCTACCTCGCCGAGATCGGCGGGCACGACCTGTTGACCGCCGACGACGAGGTGGCGCTTGCCCAGGCCATCGAAGCCGGCGCGGCAGCCTCCGAGCTGCTCGCAGAAAAGGCCGTGGGCCCGGCGGAGCGCGCCCGCCTGCAGCGCGCCGTTCGGGACGGCCGTGCCGCCAAGGACAGGTTCATCGTGGCCAATCTGCGGCTCGTCGTCGCCAACGCCCGGCGCTACGCGGGCGTCAGCGGCATGGACTTCATCGACCTCGTCCAGGAGGGCAACCTCGGCCTGATCCGCGCCGTCGAGAAGTTCGACTGGCGCAAGGGCTTCAAGTTCTCGACGTATGCCACCTGGTGGATTCGCCAGGCGATCACCAGGGCGATCGCCCAGCAGTCCCGGGTGATCCGCATCCCGGTGCACCTCCACGACATCCTCGGCACCGTGCGGTCCACCGCCGCGGCACTGGAAGCCGACCTCACCCGGAAGCCCACGTCCGAGGAGATCGCCGCAGAGACCGGGCTCGACGTCGACCAGGTGGATCAGGTCCTCGAACTGGCCGCCACCGTCCACCTCGAGGACCCGGTCGGAGAGGACGGCGCCATGCTCGGCGACTTCATCCTCGACGCCGACGCGATCGATCCCGAGGAAGCGGCCGCCATCACCGAGGAGTCGGAGCGGCTCCGCCGCTCCCTCGCGGCGCTCCCGGAGCGCACCGCACGGATCGTCTCGGCCCGCTTCGGCTTCGACGACGGGCGCACCCAGCCGCTCTCGGAGATCGCCGACGCCGAGGGCGTCACCCCGGAACGGGTCCGCCAGATCATCAACGAGGCGCTCGAGCACCTTCGGGAACTCGCCGCGTAGCGCCGGCCTCCAGAGCTCCGAGGTCCGCGACCGGCAGCCGAACCGATCAGATCGCATGCAGAGACGCCCCGGCCGGAGCCGGGGCGTCCCGATTCCCAGCGGAGTCGGTCAGGCCATGGATGCCGCGAAGATGCTGCCGATCGACTCGTCGAGCACCTCGTCGAACTCCTCGTCGCTCTGATCCGCCGACAGGCCTTCGGTGAGCGCACGCGAGAAGCTGGCGATGATTCCCGGGTTGCGGGCCAGCTTGGCGTTCGCCTCGTCCCGCGTGTAGCCGCCGGACAGCGCGATCACCTTGAGCACCTTGGGGTGCTCGACCAGCTCGGTGTAGAAGCCGTCCTCGTCGGGGAGGGTGAGCTTCAGCATGATCTCCTCGCCCTCGGGGATGCTCTCGAGGTTGCAGAGAATGGCCGCCTTGAGCAGCTCCTCGGCCTCGGCCTTCTCCGGGCTGTGGATGTCGACCTCCGGCTCGATGATCGGCACCAGCCCGGCCGCCAGGATCTGCTTGCCGATCTCGAACTGCTGATCGGCGATCGCGTCCACTCCGGCCGGGTTCGCGAGCTTGATCACCGAACGCATCTTGGTGCCGAACACACCCTTGGTGACGGCCCGCGCCAGCAGCGGCTCGAGACCGGGCATCGGCTTCATCAGCTGAACGCCGTCGGACTCCTCAGCGAGGCCCTTGTCCACCTTCAGGAAGGGGACGACGTTCTTGATCTTCCACAGGTACTCGGCCGAGCCCAGGCCCTCGATGTCACGGTCCATCGTCATCTCGAAGAGGATGGCGCCCAGGATCCGGTCGCCGTCGAAGCTGGGGCTGGTGATGATGCGGGTCCTCATCTCGTGGATGAGGTCGAACATCTCGTCCTCGTTCGAATAGGCGTCCTCGGAGATGCCGTACAGCCGGAGGGCCTTCGGTGTGCTGCCGCCGCTCTGGTCGAGGGCCGCCACGAATCCGGGGGCGTTCCGGACCTTGGCCAGCTGCTCGTCGTTCATCACATGTCTCCCTCGGTTGGGTACGGCAGATCGCCCGAAGGATACGGCCTCTCGGAAAGCCTCCCAACACGGGGCGAACGCCACCGCGCCGTCGTCCGCCTCGGCGGGCTCACCCGGTGGGCGGAGCCGGGGGGAGCCAGACGACGAAGCGCGCCCCTCCTCCGGGGCGTTCGTCCACCGTGACGTCACCGCCGTGGGCCCGTACGAGCTCCCTGGCGATGGAGAGACCCAGTCCGGTGCCGCCGGTGTCCCTGCTCCGGGAGGGGTCGGCCCGGTACAGCCTGTCGAAGACGTGAGGCCGATGCTCGGGCGGGATGCCGGGACCGGTGTCCGCCACCTCCAGCAGCGCCCGACCCTCGTCGAATCGGGTGGACACCGACACCGTCCCGCCTTCGGGGGTGTGGCGGATCGCGTTGTCCACGAGATTGGCCACCACCTGGCGCATCCTGGCCCGGTCGACCTCGACCGGCACGGAACCGGAAGCCAGAACCTCCAGGGTGATGCCGGCCGACTCGGCCGACGGCCGATGCCCGGCGACCGCCTGGGCCACCACGTCGCCCAGGTCGGCGAGACCCCGGTCCATCGGCAGCTCCCCCGCCTCGGCGAGGCTGAGCACCTGCAGGTCGTCGATGAGCCGCTGCAGGTGCAGCGCCTCCTCGTGGATGGAACCGAGCACCTCGGGGGTGGGTTCGGCAACGCCCTCCTGGAGCGCTTCGAGGTAGCCGCGGATGTTGGAGAGCGGGGTGCGCAGCTCGTGGGCGACGTCTGCGGCCATGGCGCGGCGGAGCCGGTCTTGCTCCTCGACCGCGGCGGCCATGTCGTTGAACGCCCCGGCCAGGTCGGCCAGTTCGTCGCTTCCCCGCACCGGAACCGGCTCGAAGCCTCCGCCTTCCGACCTACGCCGGGCGGCGCGGGTGATCGCACCGATCGGGGCGAGCACGCGCCGCCCGACGAACACCGTGAGCACGACGGCGACCGCGGCGACGATCGCCGCCGCGCCGACCACCCGCCAGCCCACCGGATCGGGCACGGCGGTGGCCTCGCCGGGCGATCCCAGGAACAGCAGCGCCGGTTCGGCAGCCTCCTCGGGGATCCCCACCGGGATGACGTCGGTCAGATCGACACCGGTTCGGTCCGAGTAGAACTCGCCGATCGCCCGGGTCGCGGCCGGGTCCCCGGTGTCCCACTCGACGACCGGGAGCCCGCCCTCGTCGGTGACGCTGAACCGCACATCGAGCTCCGCCAGGTACCCGGCCAGCTCCAATGCCTCGTCGCGCAGGGCCTCCACCAGTTCGGGCCGGAGCCCGAGGTCGCCCATCGAGGAGCGGCCTTCGATGCGTTTCCTGAAGAACCGGTCGACCACGGCCTGGGCCACCGGGTCGTTCTCGCTCCAGTCCGGGTACACGATGCCGAAGTCGTGGTCGGGCAGTGAGTACTCCACGCCGGCCTCGGCGAACGCTTCGGCCAGGGCCAGGCCTTCCTCGATGAGGGCTTCGAGGCCCTCCAAGAAGGTGTCGGGCGACTCGAGGCGGATCGCCGGGCTGTCGGGAGCGATGTAGCCGGCCGGCGCATCCGGAAGCGCCACCCCGTCTGCCGCCGCGGAGTCGGCGATCATCTCACCGTCCACGGTCGTCAGGGCGATACGTTCGTCGAACTCGGCGGCGAGCTCCGCCACCGTCTCTGCCACCCCCTCCCACGACCCGTTGGTGAGGGCGTAGAAGCTCAGCTCCTCGTAGACCGCGTCCTCGATCCGGAGGTCGCGCTCCACCGCACCGCGCAGCTCGCGTGCCGTCTCCCGGCTCGCCATCCAGGCGGTGGCCGCCACTGCCAGGAGGGCGACTGCGAGCGTGGCGGCCACGAGGCGGCCGACGGCGCTACGCATCGGGATCCTCCAGCGTGTAGCCGACCCCGAAGACGGTGCGCAGGTACGTCGGACGTGACGGATCGGGCTCGAGCTTGCGCCGCAGGTTCATGACGTGGACGTCCACCGTGCGTTCCAGGCCCTCGTAGTCGAAGCCGAAGGCATGCTCGAGAACCTGGGACCGGGTGAAGGCCCGGCCGGGATCCGACGCCAGGGCGTCGAGCACGGCGAACTCCCGGGGTGTGCACTCCACCGAACGGCCGGCTATGCGCACCGTGTGGGTGCGCCGGTCGATTTCGATCGGCCCGACCCGCCGGACCTCGTCGTCCGGCTCGCCGGGAACCGAGCGGCGCAACACAGCGCGCACCCGGGCAGCCAGCTCACGCGGGCTGAACGGCTTCGTGATGTAGTCGTCCGCGCCGATGTCCAAGCCGAGCAGCACGTCGTCCTCCGCGGTCCGGGCCGTGACCATCACGATCGGGATGTCCCCATGAAGCCGCACCGCCCGGGCGACGTCGAGCCCGTCCATGGCGGGCAGCATGAGGTCGAGGACCACCAGGTCGGGGGCGTTCCGGCGAATCCGCTCCAGGGCCGACCGGCCGTCGTGCACGACCGCCACCGTGTGCCCGTCGCGCTCCAGGTACAGGCGGATGAGCTCCGCCTGCTTCCGGTCGTCCTCGGCGACGAGGATGCGCGGGCTCATGCCCCGGCAGCGTACCGTCGGCGCGGCGTCACCGACCGCCGCCATCGAACGGCCAGTCCCACTCCGGAAGCTGCCCGCGGGAACCCGCGTCGCCGCCGGGGCGGCGGGCGCCGTCCGTCCAGCGGTCTTCCAGGAACTCGGCCACGAGATCCGAGGCGTCTTCGTCGAAAAAGTCCCACACGACCCAGCTCACTCCCATCGGGCCCTCGATGGTCACCGTGTCCACGCCGTGCTCCTCCAGGTGCTCGGCCAGAGCGCGCATCGTCTCGTCCAGCCGGGAGAGCGGGCCGGCACGACCGCCGAGCGCACCCTCGCCGCCCAGCATCTCCTCCAAGAACGAACCGAGACCCTCCTCGCCGCCCAAGAACTCCTCCAGCAGCGACCCCGGGCCCTCCTCGCCGCCCAGCATCTCCTCCAGCAGCGACCCCGGGCCCTCCTCGCCGCCCAGCATCTCCTCCAAGAACGAACCGAGACCCTCCTCGCCGCCCAA
>CAYXHU010000045.1:0-3324 GCA_964464675.1 uncultured Acidimicrobiia bacterium | reverse complement strand
GAACTCCTCCAGCAAGGCACCGAGGCCCCCCGGTCCCAGCGGCCGGCCCTCCTCGTCGAACAGTTCGGGAGGCTCGTCCGCCCGCGCATCGCCGACGTCCCGATCGGTGAAGCGGCGCGGCAGGCGCTCGCCGAAGAGCGGCAGGTCGTCCGGGAACCCCTCACCGAGCCACTCCTCCAGCATGGGGAACAGATCGTCAGGCCAGATGCCCTCGAACTCGAGGTATCTCTCGAGCCGGTCGGGCACCGCCCAGGGAACGAATCCCTCGCCGGGCACCGGGACCGTGCGTCCCCAGAACTCGGCTGCGACCCGGTTCGCTTCCGGGTCGTTGCGGTCCCAGGTGACCACGTCCACCGTCAGCACCTCGTGATCGATGCCGGCGTCCTCGAACGCTGCAGCGAGACTCTCCGCCCACTCGTTCATCTCGTCGACGGCGGCCGGGTCGAACCACGGCATCAGGCGGCGACCCTCGAACACGCAGCGGCCCCGTTCGTCGCATTTCCACCACGTGGGTGCCTCGCCGTCGCCCTGTGCGAGGGCCGCCGGCACTACCAAGCCGACCAGCATCGCCGCGACGACGCCGACGATCTGCAGCCTCGTTCTCACGATCACTTCCTCCTCACGTTCTCCCGACACGGTACGTCGTCGGTGTGAAGAAGCAATGAAGCCGTCGTCGCGCCGCCGTATGACTTGTGCCCATCCTCGACCACCGGCACCGCCGGCCCGGCGGTGCCTGCTCAGCCGTCGCCGATCACGCCGCGCAGACGGGCCCACGTGTCGGCGAGATCCTCGGGCAGCACCCTGGTCTCGCCGATCGTCGTCATGAAGTTCGTGTCGCCCGACCAGCGAGGCACCACATGGAGGTGCAGGTGGCCGGGGACACCCGCGCCGGCGATGCGTCCCAGGTTCGCACCCACGTTGCAGCCGTGTGCACCCATGGCGGTGCGGCACGCCTCGACTCCCCTCGAGACCAGCCGCCACACGTCCAACCGCTCGTCGGGGGTGAGGTCGGCGAAGTCCGCCGCGTGCCGATACTGGCTCACCATGAGGTGCCCGGTGGTGTACGGGAATCGGTTCAGCGCAGAGAAGGCCAAGTCGCCGCGCTCGAGGATCAGTGCGTCGGCGTCGGTTTCGCCGGGAAGCCGGCAGAACAGGCAGACCGCCTCGCCGGCGTCGTCGACGCCCTGCACGTACTCGCTGCGCCATCCCGCCCAGAGGCGATCCACAGTGCGAGCCTAGGGGAGCCGGCGCATCCCGGCCATGGATCACCCGGCGTAGCATGCCCTCCGTGCTCGACCAACGCTCCTCAGGTCTGATCCTCCATCCCACCTCCCTCCCCGGCCCGTTCGGCATCGGCGACCTGGGGCCCGCCGCGGACGCCTGGGTCGACTGGCTGGCGGAGACCGGCTGCCGGTACTGGCAGGTGCTACCGCTCGGCCCGACCGGGTACGGGGACTCGCCCTATCAGTCGTTCTCCGCCTTCGCCGGCAACCCGTACCTGGTGTCGCCCGAGCAGCTCGTCTCAGAAGGCCTCCTCGACCCCGAAGCGCTGGAACAACGCCCCCGGTTCCCGGCCCGGCGAGTGGACTACGGGCGGGTGATCCCGTGGAAGCTCGGCCTCCTCGACCGGGCCCACGAGCGTTTGCCGAACGTCGGCGCCTCGCTCCGCACCGCCTTCGTGAGGTTTCGCGACGAGCAGGCTCACTGGCTCGAGGACTACTCCCTGTTCATGGCCCTCAAGGCGGAGCACGGCGGCGGTTCCTGGGCGGACTGGCCGAGAGAGATCCGCAGGAGGGAAGCCGGTGCACTGCGGTCGGCCCGTGACCGGTTGGGAGCCGAAGCGGCCCGTCACGCGTTCCGGCAGTTCCTGTTCTTCCACCAATGGGCCCGGGTTCGCGATCAGGCGGACGACGCCGGGCTGCAGATCATCGGCGACATCCCCGTATACGTCGCCCCCGACAGCGCCGACGTCTGGAGCCACCCGGAGCTGTTCCTCCTCGACGACGATCGCCGGCCGACGGTCGTCGCCGGGGTCCCCCCGGACTACTTCGCCGAAACCGGCCAGCTGTGGGGCAACCCGATCTACGACTGGGAAACACACGCCGCATCGGGGTTCTCGTGGTGGATCGACCGCCTGGCGACGCTCCGGGAACTCGTGGACGTGGTCCGGATCGACCACTTCCGTGCGTTCGCCGATTACTGGGAGATCCCCACAGGTTCCCCGACCGCGGAGGAAGGCCGCTGGGTGGACGGGCCCGGGAAGCTCTTCTTCGCCACCGTGTCGGCCGCCCTCGGAGAGCTCCCGATCATCGCCGAAGACCTCGGTGAACTCCACGACGTGGTGCCCGAACTCCTCGAGGCCGTCGGTTTGCCCGGCATGAAGCTCCTCCAGTTCGCCTTCGACGGCGACCCGGACAATCCCTTCCTCCCCGAGAACCACCCCGAGAACTGCGTGGTCTACACCGGCACCCACGACAACCAGACGATCACGGGCTGGTATGCCTCGCTCGACGAGGCGGAGCGCCGGCGTGTCGATCGGCGTCTCGCCACCGGTCCGGAGACCATCGTGCGCGACATGATCGAAGCGGCCTGGGAATCGCGGGCGATCCTGGCGGTCACCCCCATGCAGGACGTCCTCGAGCTCGGAGACGAGGCGCGGATGAACCGGCCGGGCACACTCGGGGGCAATTGGACGTGGCGGGTCACCGCCCGCGCGTTGTCCCCGGTGCGGGCCCGCCGGCTCGCGGTGCTCAACCGGCGCACCGGCCGCCACAGGCCCGGCTGAGCCTCCCCGTGCGCGCAGCACCGGACCTGCGACCAGAATGGCCGGCGCAACAGCAAGGGGCGCACCGATGAGACGAATCCTGATCCCGGCGGCCTTCCTCTTGATCGTCGCGGCGTGCAGCGACGACGACGCCGACCCGGCGGTCACCACCACGGTCGACACGACGGCCGCCAACGCGACCACCTCCACGTCGGCGCCGGCAGAGACGACGACCACCGCCGTCCCGACCGGCGACACCACGAAGCCGCGCTCCGACGGGCCGGAGCGCGCCGACAAGAAGGATCCGGCCGGGATCCGCATCACTTCGCTCTCCAAGATCCCGCCGCCCGATCGGGGAGGCGGCGGTGCCGCCCCCGGCGGACCGCCCACCGAACGCGGCCAGGACCCTCGACTCGACGTCCTCTGGGAGGACTGCGCCGACGGCGATCTCGACGCCTGCGACCGGCTGTACCGGGAATCGCCTGCCGGGTCGGACTACGAACGTTTCGGAGACACCTGCGGCAACCGCACCGAAGGCGGTGCATGGTGCCGCGAGGAAT
>CAYXHU010000044.1:0-8957 GCA_964464675.1 uncultured Acidimicrobiia bacterium | reverse complement strand
ACGACCGAGGACCGGGTCCTGGAGCCCGGCGGTCCCGATGAGCTCACCTACGCCGGGATGATGCAGCTCTACGCCGAGGAGGCGGGCCTGCGCCGGCGCATCATCCTGCCGGTGCCGGTGCTGAGCCCCGGCCTCTCGTCCCTGTGGGTGGGCCTGGTCACCCCTCTGCCCCCGTCGATCGCCCGGCCGCTCGTCGAGAGCCTCCGCCACGAAGTCGTGGTGCGCGACACCCCCGCATCGGAGGTCTTCGAGTTCGAGCCCACCCCGTACCGCGAGGCGGTGCGCCGGGCCCTCGACCGGGCCCCCGGCGAGACGTCCACCCGATGGTCGGACGCCGACTGGGCCCCGTCCCACCCGGTCCCGGGAGACCCGGAATGGAGTGGGGGCACCGAGTACCTCGACACCAGGGTGATCCCCACCGACGCCGAGCCCCGCCACCTGTACTGGGCGTTCACCCGAATCGGCGGAACCGTGGGGTACTACGGCATGAACTGGGCGTGGCGGCTCAGAGGGATCCTCGACCAGCTCGTCGGGGGCGTCGGGCTTCGCCGCGGCCGGCGCCACCCCGAGGACCTCCGGCCCGGCGAGGCCGTGGACTTCTGGAGGGTGGAGACCGTGGTCCCGGACCGGATGCTGCGCCTCCACGCCGAGATGCGGCTCCCCGGCGAAGCCTGGCTGGAGTGGGAGATCCTCCCCACCCCGGAGGGGTCCGATCTGGTGCAGACCGCCCGGTTTCGGCCGCGCGGGCTGCCCGGGCGGCTGTACTGGGTGGTGATGGCGCCGTTCCACTCGATGATCTTCCCGAGGATGGCGGCCCGCATGGCGGCCGCGGCCGAGGAGCGGGGTTACTCCTGCTGCTGAGGTGACGGAGGTCGCCGGCCTCGCGTGGCCGCACCTCTCCCGAGCGACCGTTGAGGGTTCCCGAGGTTTCGCGATCTTCAACCGGCGTTCACGCCGGCGGCGCGTCCCGGCACATGCCCCCCCGGTACCGTCCCCGGCGATGGCACGCACGCTCTCGACGCCGACATACCTGCCGGTCACGAACCCGGTGCGCGGCCTGCTCCACGGGACGGCTGCACTGGCCGCTCTCTACTCCGTGCCGACGCTGTGGAACGCCACCGACCTCCCGGCACGGCGCACCGCTCTCGTCGCCTACGGCGTCATGCCGCGCCTCTACCCTGGACGGTGGTGCGAGAGTTGCCGATGTTCCCGCTCGGCTCGCCGCTGGTTCCCTTCACCGGCGTGCCGCTGCACGTCTTCGAAGAGCGGTACCGCGCCCTCATGCGCACCTGCATGGACGGCGACCGCCGGTTTGGGGTCGTCCTCATCGAACGGGGCTTCGAGGTCGGCGGCGGAGACGAACGGGCCGGCGTGGGGACTCTCGCCGAGATCGCAGAGGCGGAGGAGCTCTCCGACGGACGGTGGGTGATGATCGCCGTCGGGGTGGGGCGCCTGCGCGTGGTCGAATGGCTTCCCGACGACCCCTACCCGCGAGCGATCGTCGACGAACTCCCCGAGACGCCCGCTTCCTCGGGCACCGCCGAGCGGGACGCCATCCAGGCAACGGCCCGGCGGATCGCCGGCATGCTGGCGGAGCTCGGCGACCCGGCACCGCCGATCGACCTCGAGCTGTCCGACGACCCCGTGGCCGCCGCCTATCAGGCGAGCGCGGCCATGCCCCTCGCCGCCCTCGATCGCCAGAGGCTCCTAGAGATCGACGATCCCGACGTCCGCATCACCCGGACGGCCGCCGTGCTCCAGGACCTAGAGGAGCTCGTCTTGATGCGGCTCTCCGAGTGATCAGGAGTCACTCGGTTCGAACCGGTCGAACATCGCTTCGGCGAGATCCGTGAACCGCTCGAACTCGCCTTCTTCGGCGACCAACTGAAACCGGTAGCCGAATCCGTCCACCACGGTCAGCCAGAGGACCCCGTGGACGGTTCTCTCCCCCAACGGGAAGCCGACCAGCAACCGCTCGTACTCGAGCCCGCCCGACTCGACCGTCTCCCTCTCCACCACCTCGGCCGCCGACGCAGTGTCGGCGAGCACGGAGTCGATGAAGCCATCGACGGTACCCCCGGGCACGGAGCTCACCGTCGCCGACGCGTACACCTCGACGGCGGTGAACGGCGGGGAGAACGACGCCCCGCCTTCGAACTCGTCGACGTCCCATGCTCCCGGGTACGCCGCCCGGAACCGCCCCTCGGGGTCGTCGTACGCGACCAGGTCGTCGCCGTCGGGCACGGCGAGGTCGGCCACGGCGACGACGATCGACGGGTCGTCGAAGCCGGTGACCGCGAAGGCGATATCCACCTCCAGCCCGTCCCCTCGCCCGGAAAGCTCGCCTTCGACGACCAGGCCGGTCGCCGTGTCCACAGCGATGGTCACGTCGACGGTCTGCACCGAGGCACCGAATGCCAGCCCGAAGTCCGACGCGAACAGCGGGGCATACGCCGCAACGGGGGCCCCCTCGACCTCGAAGCGCGCGGTGCGCCGACCCGACCGGTCCTCGTAGCCCGCAGCACCGACGGCCTCCAGATCGGCGAGCAGTGCGCGCGACGGGATCACACATCCGGTGGCCGTGCCGAGCACCGTCATGTACTCGTCCGCAACATCCTCCGCCGTGAAGCCGCGCACGTCTCCACTCTCGAGCACCCAGCCGCGGCTTCCGACGATGGTGGCCTCCCACCGCAGCTCCGAGGATTCCTCTCCGGCCACCGACTCGCCCTCCACGGTGAGCCGGTGCTCGGCGGGTGCCACGAACGCGCCGGTCATCTCCGCGGTGAGTCGGGAGGCCGAGGCCCCCTCCCCGGAGCGAACCTGCACGCTCCCGGTCCACGCCATCGAGTCGACCGCGGCCGACGCCGGAATCCCGGAGAGGCTCGCGGTGGTGGACGTCTGGTCCTCCGAAGCCGGGGACCCATTGCATGCCACAACACTCAGCGCCAGCCCCACCCCAAGGGCCACCATCTTGCGCATTCGCCCTCCTCGCACGGCGGGGAATCCCGGCATCGGTCCGGGCACTCGGCCAGCCTAGGAGGCCGCGCGGATCGGGCGAGCGCAGCCGGCCCCATCCGCCGGACAGACGACGAACGCGTGAGACTCCCGATCCCTGTTGGTCGGGCCTCCGACGATCATCCGTCGTCCTCCGGAACCTTCATGCCACGTTGCTCCGCCCATGAGCTCAGTAGTTCGAACGCCTCCTCCGGCTCATAGGGACCGTGGTCGAGGCGGTGTTCGAGCAGCATGTCGAGCGCCTCCCCCACGGTTCGGCACGGCCCGATCCCCAGGAAGGCCATCACCGCGTTCCCGTCGATCGGCGGCCTGATCCTGTCGAGCTCCTCACGCTCTCGAAGTTCGGTGATGCGCTGCTCCAGTTCGTCGATCCGCCGCAGGATGGCGCGCTCGCGCTTGGCGCTGCGCGTGGTGACGTCGCAACGCACCAGCGTGTTGAGCCGGTCCAGCAGGGGCCCTGCGTCCCGCACGTACCTGCGAACCGCCCGATCGGTCCAGCCCAGCTTGAAGGTGTGGGGCCGCATGTGCAGGTACACGAGCCCGGCCACCGCCTCGATGTCCTCTCCGCTGTAACGCAGCGCCTTCATCCTCGCCCTCGTGATCCTCGCTCCCACGACCTCGTGGTGGTGGAACGAGACCCCGTCCGGCCCGAACTCGCGAGTGTCCGGCTTCCCGATGTCGTGGAACAGGGCTGCGAGCCGGACGATTCGGTCCGGAGGGCACTTGCCCACCACAGCGATCGTGTGGGCGAGCACGTCCTTGTGCCGGTGCTGTGGATCCCGGGCCGCAGCGAGCGCGGAGAGCTCCGGCAGGAACCGCCCGGCCAGACCGGACTCGACGATGCCCCAGAGCCCGGCCTCTACGTGGTCTCCCACGATGAGCTTGTCCAGTTCCCCGCGGATCCGTTCTGCACTCACGATGGAGAGTCGATCGACCATGTCGGCGACCGCCCGGGCCGCAGCGCGGTCGGGCGTGAACCCGAGCACCGACACGAACCGATAGAGCCGCAGCATGCGCAGCGGATCGTCCCCGAACGACACCTCGGGGTCGAGGGGGGTCCGCAGCACTCCCGACCCGAGGTCCACGAGGCCCCCATACGGATCGACGACCGACGGCTCGGGGAGCATCCGCAGCGCCGTTGCGTTGACGGTGAAGTCCCGACGGGACAGATCGGTCTCCAGGTCGTCGGCAAAGGCCACGCCCGGCTTCCGACTGTCGTCCCGGTACACCTCCCGCCGGAATGTCGTGATCTCGATCACGACGCCGTCCTTGATCACCCCCACCGTTCCGAAGTCCTTGCCCACCGTGAAGATGTCGTCCGCCCAGTCGCGCACGATCTCGATGGTCTCGTCCGGCTTCGCCGACGTCGCGAAGTCGTGCTCCTCTTCCGGCCTGCCCCTGCCGAGCAGGGCGTCTCGCACGCTGCCCCCCACGAGCACCAGATCGTGGCCGGCGCCCGCGAATCGAGCCGCCAGGCGGGCCGGAAGACCGTCGGCGCGAAGCAGCGGCTCGAGGCGGGGCGGAATCATGCCCTGATGGTAGGGGCCGGGAGACGGTCGCCCTACGTCGGGAGGATCCCCGACTGCTGGGCGCGCACCCGGAGATCGGCCGGCCTGGTTGCGGTGCGGAACGCCTCCTGCACGGTGATCACCCCGTCCGCCAGCAAACGGAGCAGCGCCTGATCGAAGGTCTCCATGCCGTAGTAGGAGCCTTGCTCGATCACCTCGGGGATCTCCATCGTGAGGTCCGGGTCGGCGATCCTCTCCGCGACCCGCTCTGTGTTAACCAGCACCTCAACGATCGGAACCCGCCCTGCTCCGTCGGCCCGGCTCACCAGTCGCTGGCTGACGATCCCCCGCAGCGAACCGGCGAGCAACAGCCGAACCTGGCGCTGCAGTTCCGACGGGAAGAAGTCGAGGATCCGATTGATCGTCTCGGTGGCGTCGAGCGTGTGCAGGGACGACAACACGAGGTGACCCGTCTCGGCCGCCTTGAGTGCCGCGTCGATCGTGTCCATGTCGCGCATCTCGCCGATCAGGATCACGTCCGGGTCCTGGCGCAGCACGCGCCGCATCGCCTCGGCGAATCCGCCGGTGTCGACGCCGACCTCGCGCTGGCTGATGATCGACTCGCGGTCGATGTGCAGGATCTCGATCGGGTCCTCGATCGTGATGATGTTGACCCTCCGGGTGCGGTTTATCTCGTCGATGACCGCGCCGAGCGTCGTGGTCTTCCCCGATCCCGTGGGCCCGGTGACCAGCACCAGGCCGCGCGGCTCTGCGGCGAGGCGCCTGAGAACCGCGGGAAGCCCCAACTCTTCGATGGTGCGGTCCGGAGGCGCCACGGCGCGCAGCGCTATGGCCACGGCCCCCCGCTGCCGGTAGGCGTTCACCCGGAAGCGGCCCCCGCCGGGTGGGCCGTACGCGAAGTCGGCTTCACCGGACTCCTTGAACGCGAGACGGACGTACTCCGGCATCAACGCGTCCAGGTATCGCTCGAGGTCGCCCGCGTCCAGGGTCCGCAGGGCAGTCACCTGCAAGTCGCCGTCCACACGCAGAACCGGCGGACGGCCCGCCCTGAGATGCACGTCGGATGCGCCCACGTCCAGGGCGCGAGTCAGCAGGTCGTCGATGGAGGGCACGCCCGTATCTGGATGCGTCACGACTACCTGATCGGACCGAACCACCCCGTTCTTGACAGCTACGGGTTCAGGAGGAGGGAGAGGGCTTCGCCCAATCCGCCCTGCCTCCTAGAGCGGGAGTTCCCAATGGGCGGCCGCGGTCGCGGCCGCAACCTTGAACATGTTCCAGGCCCGGTCCGGCGATGCGCCCCCGGTGCGCTCCGGGTACTCCCCCGCGAACCCCCGGATCGCAGCGGCAACGGACGCCTCGATGGCGGGGAGGTCGTACCCTCCCTCGAGGAACAGCACGGATCGGCCTGCCGGCACGATGCCGGAGAGGCGGTTGGCCATCCTGGCGTAGTCGGATTCGTCGAGCCGGAAGTCGGCAAGCGGATCTGCGGCGTGCGCGTCGAACCCCGCGCTGACGAGGATCCAATCGGGCTCGAAGGAACGCAGCACAGGCACGATGACCGTGTCGAAGGCGGCGTCGTAGAGGTCGCCGGCCGTGCCGGCCGGGGCCGGGATGTTCACCGTGAACCCTTCCCCGGGGCCCTCCCCCTGTTCGTCGATCCATCCCGAACCGGGGTAGAACGGGAACTCGTGAATCGAGGCGTACAGGATGTCGTTTCGCTCGTAGAAGAGGTCCTGGGTCCCGTTCCCGTGGTGGACGTCCCAGTCGAAGATCGCCACACGCTCCCCGTCCGCGGCGAGCTTCGCCGCGGTCAGGGCGATGTTGTTGAATATGCAGAACCCCATCGCCTGACGGGTTGCCGCATGATGACCGGGCGGACGGATCGCCAGAACGGCGAGATCCCCCTCTCCGGCCCGCAAGGCCTCGACGGCCGCCGCGCCGGCGCCGGCCGCCCGCAGGGCCGCCTCCCAGGAGTCCTCGACGACGGATGTGTCTGCATCGAGGGGACCGCCGCCCGAGGCACACAGCTGGCGGATTCGATCGACGTAGGAGGGGTGATGCAAGGTCTCGAGCGACTCCACCGAGGCCCTCGGAGCCTCGCGATCCTCCACCTTCTCGCCGCTGCCGTGCACTCCCCTGAGGACCGCTCCGATCCTCTCAGGTCGTTCCGGGTGCCACGGTCCCGCGTCGTGCCGGAGGCACGCCTCGTGGCTGTAGAGGAGCACGGCCATAGCTCGCGAGTTTCGCAGGTTTCCCGAACACGACCGCCGGCGGTGCCCGGCACCGGGTCCGATACCATCACGTACCCGAGAAGCGAGCTCCATGAGCGTCGAGGTCGACGGTATCTGGCCCGGAGCGGTCACCCTCCGGCAGGGCTGGTCGGTGGCGGAGTCGCGTCCCTGGAACGACACGATCTCCTGGGCCCATCTCCGCATCGTTCGGGGCGGGAGCACGTTCCTGGACGGGTGTGTGGCGGCGTTGGCCGATCTCGGAGCCCAGGGCGTCCTGTCCCCTCCACTGCCTCCCGCAGCCAGGCGGGTCTGGGAAGAGGCCGATTTCGTCCCCCATGCCAGCCTGCGTGTGCTGCGCCGAGATCTCGGACGGGTTCCCGCTCCGGACCACCTCGTGGTCCCCGGTTCGTTCGCCGACGTCCGCGAGGCCCTGCGTATCGACGCACTGGCCTTCGCCGAGTTCTGGAGATTCGACGGTGCCGCCATGGCCGAGGCGCTCAGGGCGACTCCCCGGTCCGTGATCCACGTCATCCGCGGTCACGACCGCAGCATGGTGGGCTACGCGATCACCGGAGTCGGTGTGGCCGTTGCCTTCCTGCAGCGCATCGCGGTCGAGCCGGACCACCGGGGCATGGGGTTCGGCCGTTCTCTCCTGAGAGCCTCGGCACGCTGGGCACAGCAGGCCGGTGCCGGGTCGCTGCTGCTCAACACCCAGGCCGACAACGACGCCGCCATCGGGTTGTACGTCTCCGAGGGATTCGACGTGCTCGGCACCGGACTGGATGTGCTGCGCAGGTGGCCCTGTTCCGCGACCCACCGGTCGTGACCGCGCTGGGGGTAGCGTTGCCGAGGTGACCGAACGGGCCGCCTCCGACGCGGCACTCATCGAGCGGTACCTCGGCGGTGACGTGGATGCCTTCGAGGAGTTGATGCGCGCCCACGAAGACCGGGTGTTCGCGGTCTGCCTGAGGATGCTGCGGGACCGCGAGGCCGCCCTGGACGCAACCCAGGAGACCTTCATCACGGTGTTCCGCAAGGTCGATCGCTTCGCAGGCCACTCGGCGTTCAGCACCTGGTTGTACCGGGTGGCGGTGAACACCTGCTACGACCAATCCCGCCGCCGAAGCCGCAGGCAGACCAGTCCGCTCCCGGAAGGACGCGATCCGGCGGATCACCAGGCCGTCTCCGCCCTCGAGGCGGTGGAATTGCGCCCCGACGTCGAGCGTGCCCTCGCCGCCCTCCCCGCCGAGTTCCGGGCCGCCGTGGTGCTCTCCGACCTCGAGGGCCTCGACCTGCAGACCACGGCCGAGATCCTCGGAGTCCCCATAGGCACCGTGAAATCGCGCGTCTTCCGGGGCCGCCGGCTGCTGGCGGAGAGTCTCGGGAACCTGGCGGGGCCGCGCGACCCTCATAGGGACGAGCACCATGCATAGCCACGACGACGCCCTCATCGCAGCCCTCGCCGAGGGATCCCTCGATCCCGGGCAGGTCCCCGCCGTCGAAGCAGAGATCGCCGAATGCGCGAGGTGCAGTGCCGCGCTGGCGGCCCAGCGCACCGCCCTCGAGGCGCTGCGCTCGGCACCGGCTGCGCTGCTCGGAGACGACGAGCGAACCGTGTTGCGCGCCGCGGTGGCCGAGTCCCTCGGGCTGGACACGCGGCCCGTGCCGGCAGCCCGGCGGCGCAGGAGCATCCCCTGGGGCGCGGTCGCGGTTGCGGCCGCCTCGCTCGCTGCGATCGTCGCCATCGTCCCGCTGGCCGGGCTCCTCTCCACCGCTGCAGATTCCGACGACGCCGCCACCGCCCTGGCGGTGACGACCGCAGCCGACGCACCCGGTCTCGAAGACGCCGGGGCCCGCGAGCCGATCGCGGACGAGGGAACCCAAGCCGACCTCGCTGAGACCGCGGCGGGGGCGGAGAGTGAGGGCATGTTCGATTCCGTGCCGGAGCCCGCGGTCGCCGTCACGAGCACGACGACGGCTCCGAACCGTGCCGACGCGATCACCCTCGACGACCTCGCGGCCGCATTGGCCACCGGTGAGCTCGAGCCTCTCCTCGTCACCGACGACGAGCCCGCCTCCTGTGCCGAAGAGGCAGAAGCCGCGCTCGGCCCGGGTGCCTCAGCACTGTCCAGACCCGTGCTGGTGGAAGGCATCTACGGCGTCGCCTACCTGGCGGACG
>CAYXHU010000043.1:0-8980 GCA_964464675.1 uncultured Acidimicrobiia bacterium | reverse complement strand
TCGGGGTCTCCTGGTCCGCCAGGCGTTCGGCGCCCCGGTAGACCTCGTCGGCGAGCAGCCATGCCCCGGAGACGTCGGCGGCATCCGCTACCGCCGTCATCTCAGCCGGTGTCAGAGTCCGGCCCGTCGGGTTGTTGGGATTGCACACCGCGATGAGGCGGGCCCCTCCGGCAACGGCCTGTTCCAGGCCCGGGAGGTCGAGCGCCCACCCGGCGTCCTGGTCGAGGCCGAACGTGCGCAGGTCGGCGCCGTGGTTTCGGGCCACTCCCCAGATCTGCAGGTAGTTGGGAACCATGACGGCCATCCGCTCCCCCGCCGGCACGAGGGCACGGGTGACGTCGTAGTTGGCTTCGATGGCCCCGACGGTCACCAGCACGTTCTCCGGTCCGGCTCCCGGATAGAGAGAGGCGATCGCCTCCCGCAGTGGGGGGATCCCCTCGACGTGCGGGTAGTTGATCTCGATGTCGCGCAAACGGTCGGCGTCCGTCCCGGCGAGGTCGAGCAGTTCGCCGAGCGTGAGCGGGTGCACGCCGCTCTCGGAGAGGTTGATGTCCACCCCCTGCTCGAAACGTGACATGAACTCCTCGAGGGCGAAGGGCGTGAACAGGTTCATGGTTCGGAGCGTAGAGGCTTCCCGACCCGTCTTGTCGCGTCAGGCGGTGAACGTGCCGGGCCGCGGCTGGAGATCGGGCGCGGCGTAGCCCTCGTCCCAGGGGAATCTTCCCTGCTCGTCGTCGTAGCTGAGCTGGAAGGCCGGGACGGGGAAGCCGGGGGGACGCCGGTAGAAGCGATTCGCTTCGAAGAGGATCTCCTCGGGGTTGGGAACGGTCTCGGGGACGATGCGGTGCGGCCAGTCCTCGAACGTGACGAGCATTCCCGGGATGAGCTGCTCGCCGTCGAGGATCCGCCGCCCGAGGGTGTTGAGGATCGCCGCCGCGGTCGTCGGCTCCACGCCCACGATGAGCAGTTCGGGATGGCCCAGCCCGTGGAGGCCCGTCGTGTACGCGAAGGGCGGCCCGTCCCCGGGCGGGCAGTCGCACCCCGGGCGGCTGCACGTGTCTCCGCCGATGTAGTGGACGGCCCAGCCGCACCGGCGGATCGTGTCGGTGATCCAGGCGTCGTCTTGATCGATCCAGGCGTCGAGATCCATGGCTGCTCCTGGCTGGTCGTCGGGTTGGCGGGGTCGGTGGTGGGGTTGGCCCGTTGGGGTGGTCAGGGGGGTGTGCCGCTGGTGGTGTAGAGGTGGCCGAGGGGGCTGGTCCAGAGGTGGTCGCCGGTGGGGAGGGGTTGTCGGGTCCAGCCGATGCGGTGGCGGACAGTGACGTGGTGGAAACGGCACAGGGGGTCGAGCCCGGAGGCGCTGGTGGAGTGCTGCTGCGACCAGGGGGTGCGGTGGTCGAGGTCGCAGCCGGTGGCGGGCATGCGGCAGCCGGGGAAGATGCAGGTGGGTTGTCGGGCTTGGACGCTGCGGCGTTGTGCCGGGGTGGGGCGGCGTCGGGTGGTGCCGGTGGTGAGGGGCCGGCCGGTGTCGGGGTGGGTGATGGTGTAGCGCCATTCGGCGTGTGGCTGGGTGGCGGCGATGTGGCGGGCGATGTCGGCGATGACCGGCCCGTATCCGGCGAGTTCTCCTGGGTGCTCGGCGAGCCCGGTGAGCGTCTCGAGGTCGACGCGCAGGTCGACCACCCCTCCTCTGCCATGGTCGCCGCGTCCGCACAGCAGATCGAGGTACACGTCGGCGCGGCGTTGGTCCAGGCTGCGGGCATCGCCGGTGAGGGTGCGGGCGAGGCGGTCGATGCGGCGGGTGATGGCGGTGACCTGGTCGGCGGGCAGGTCCAGGCCGAGCAGGTGGGCGGTGCCATCGGGGGAGGCTTCGGCGACCACTCGACGCTGCTCCACCGTCTGCTCGTAGCGGCGTCGGGCGGCATCCGGGTCCGTCTCGATGCACAATCGGCGGAGCCGTTCGCCCAATTGACCGGTCGTGAGTGTCGGTGCGTCCTCGATCACCTGATCCACGACCCGGCGGGCAGTGGGCTCGTCGAGGTGGGTGGTGGCGCGCAGGATGACGCCGGCGCGGGGCCGATCGATCGACCCGCAGTACAGGGATTCCCAGACCCGGGGGAGGCGACGGCGAAGCCCGACGGCGAGGTCCAGTCGGGCATCTGCGCCGCGGCGGGTGAGCCGCAGCGCCGTGCCGATCTCGGTGGCTGCGGCGTGCCACGACAGTTCGGGGTCGTCGGGGAACTCGGCGGCGTCGATGTGGTCCGCGATCGCCGCCATGGCCGCGAGCACCCGGGCCTCGAGATGCGCCGCCTGCCGGGCCAAAGCCCGGAGGACCACCACCCGGTCGTGTCCCGACACCCGATCCACATCGATCGACGCCAAGAACCCGCCCAACACCGGGCCCGGCGGCATCTCATCGAGCCCCGCCGGGACCGACCCCACACCCCCGCACACATCATCATCGAACATACGTTCGATACTACGGCGGGGCTACGACAGATTCCGAGCAGCAGGGAACAGGTCTCGAGGGCTCCTCGAGAACCCGCCTCGGCGCGCTCCACCCGTGCCACAGGCGCGCAGCAGGAGATGGCCCCGGTCCCCTACGGAACCTTGCGGATCCACTGTCCGAGATCGGACCGTCGGGTGGGCCAATCGCTATCGGTCTCGGTGTTCGCGGTGAAATTGACGTCGACAGAAGATGGCCCCGTCCCGCCGCCGGCGTGCTGCTGCCGGGTTCGGCATGCGGCGTGCACCACCCCCGCCACCCCGAACGGGCGGAGCCGACCGGCTACGACGAGCCGAACGCCTCCACCCCGTCGAGTGGGTCGGAACGTCCGAACAGCGACGCCAGGTCGTCGGCCAGCTCCTCGGCCCTGGCGACCACCTTCCACCACACCTCGAAGCGTTCCTCGGTCCCGTAACGCATGAAGTCGTTGCGATCCGGGATCCTCCCTCCGGGCAGCGATGCCACGAACGCCTCACTCGGCGTCAACAACACCACCCGGTCCAGCTGCCGCCCCCGGGCACGACGGCGCCCGAACGGCTTGTCGAACCAGCCGGGGATCAGGTGGTCGAAGAAGTGCGGGTAAAGGATGAGCCCGTCACCCCGATAGCCACCGAGATCGTGGTGGTAGTCGACGATCCCCCCGTCCCAGTAGCGCCCCGGCGGCGCCCCGGGCGGATCGACCACCGGATCCAGCACCCGAGGTATCGAACCGCTGGCCAGCAGCGCAGCGGGCAGGTTGTCCGCGGTCAGCGGAACCGACGCCGTCGAGAAGTCGGCGAGGTCCAGGTCGGCGTCCGCAGCCGTGCCGCGGCTCGAGAACACGACCCGCTGGTACCAGGGACCCAGCAGGCGCCGACTGATCGCATTCGACATCGCGGCGAGCGCCAGCCCGGCCTGCTGCAAGGCCCCTCCCCCGGCGCCGGCAAGGCTGCGCCCCCGGGCGGCCCCCACGTGAGTCGTGACCACGGGGTGGTCCGCCACGGTGTGCGCCCCTTCGGCTCCGAGCACATGCTCCAGCATCTCCCGGCCGACCGCAGTGATGTCCGAGGGCCCCGGATTCGGAGGGAACCGCTGGTGGATGTAGCGCTCCTCGAGCCGCCCGATCGCCGCCACCGGGTCGTCCTGGGCAAGGCAGACGTGCCGCCACGCCCCTATCGAGGTCCCGTAGCTGTGCAACGGAGTCACCCGCCCCAGCAGGAACTCACCGAAGAGCACTCGATCCATGCGGCTGAGCACCAGCCACTTCGGCCCGCCGGACGCACCCAACAGCAGCGAGAACAGGTCGGGGTCCCAGCCGTGCTCGCCGAGGCGGGCTCGCGCCTCGGCTCCTGCCATCACTCGCAACGCTCGCGGCACGGATCGTCCCCTCTCCCGGCGGCCGGCATGCTATCGCCGTTGGTGCCCCGTCCAGAAGCGTTTGGCGGGTTCACGCCGGCCGGATGACGCCCCCGGCTGTGTCCTCCGCCTCGACGCATCCATCGATGCGCCTTAGTTGTGCGTCCTTGCCGGATGACGCCCGACTCGGCCTGAACCTCGCCGAGGCTCCCGGACAGAGCACTGGATTCCGGCGCGGCATCGGGGAGGGTCGGCCACCGCCCTCTCCGACGCTCGGGTTCTCCTGGGTGTTCCTGCTCCTCTGCCTCGCCAACCTGGCAGTAATCCCCCCAATCCTGTTCGCAGCAGCCCGATTCGAACGGATGTGGGGGCGAGAGGGAGCCGCTCTGATCGCAGACGGTGCCTGAGCCGGCCCAGAGCAGGCAATGAGCTCAGTCGTAGATCCCGGTCACGAAGCATGCCCCATCACGGGTTTCGATCAGGAATGCGCCCGCGGAGGTGACCACCTGGTACCGGTCCGCAGGCCCTTCCCCCTCCCACCACCTGCCCGTGTCCCGCCACGGCCCCGCCCAGGAGAGCACCGGCTCCCAGCGGCTCCCCAGACGAACCCGGGTCGGGAACCCGGCATCCCACTCCACGTCGAGAGGTTGCGGTTCCGGAGGCACCAGCGCCGGGGCGGGCCCGGGAAGCCGGCCCGGCCACGGCGCCGCCGGGTCGCGTGCCGGACGCGCTGCCGGTTCGTCCCAACGATGCCACTGCACCTGTTCGGCCGGGGTACGGCCGCCCTGCGGCCGGGCGGACAACACGCCGTCGGGTCCCACCAGGGCCTGAGCGCGGGCCAGGGCACGCCGTGCTTCGAGCCGGGTGGCCGCGTCCTCTCCGAAACTCAACTGCCGTCCCCGATCGGACAGGTCGGCGGGCACGAGTCGAAGCCGGACGATCCCCCCGGAGATCCCCCCGTGCCCGACCCAGGCATCGAGCTGCCACCGCACACGGGCGGCGAGTTCCCTGACGGTGAACGGATCGGCGCTGCGCCACGTGCGGCGCCGCTCCTCGCCGGCGGCCGACACCGCGGCGACCTCGACCCGATGGGGGATGCCGCCGGCCGGCGCCAATGCCTCCATCAGCCTCTCTGCGAGCGTCCGGGAGGCGAAAGCCGCCTGTTCGACGGTGGCGAGCGGCGGATCGAAGCGCTCCTCGGCGACGACGTCGACCGGGAGAGGGCGAGGGTCGGGTTCCCGGTCGTCGCCCGAAGCGAGGCGGTGTGCGGTGAGGCCCGCGGTTCCGAACCCGGAGGCCACCGCGGCCTGCGGCAGAGCGGCCAGGTCTCCCAGGGTCGACAGGCCCAGCCATCGGAACGTCTCGATGAGATCCGCCATCCCCAGCACGGACACGTCACACCGGGAGAGGAATGCCGCCGTGTCGTCCACGATCAGAGGACCCTCACCGGCCTCTGCTGCAGCGAGCCGGGCGGCGAAGGGGCCGTCGGCGACACCGACCCGGGAGCCCTGCCCCACCGCGGCATCGAGAGCTGCAACGACGTGCTCGGCGAGTTGTCTCTCACCGCCGTAGTAGCGCACCGCGCCGGCAACCGGGACGAACAGCAGCCCCGGAGCGGCCACTTCGACCCTGGGCACCAGAGCCTCGACGGCGCGCACCGCCGGCTCGAAGGTGGCGGTCTCGGCCCCCGGGTCACCCTGCAGGGTGAGAACCGTGGGACAGAGCGCCTCTGCCTCCCTGCGCCGCATCCCGGGACGGATCTCCGGTGCGGTGGAGGCGGTGACCACCCCCCGGTCGTCGACGACCTGGACCGGCCTATCCGGCGGCGCGTCCGGCCGGCGCAGCGGCCAGTCCGGAAACCACACGCAGAGCGTCCGTACCGTCATCGTCCACCTCGAGGGTGCGATCGATCCCCAACACGCCGCGGCCGGAGGCGTGCACGACGAGCCGCCGCCGGCCGAGCCGCCCGTGCCCGGCGTCGGCTCCCTCCCAGTGCACGGCACCGGCCGCCAAGCGCACATGGGCGAACCCGGCGGGCAGGCTCCCCCGCACGGGCCGCAGTAGAAGCGCCGCGGCCCGGGCCCTGGCAAGCGCAGCGAGACGCCGCAGCACGGCATCGGGCACCCCAACGGGCACCTCTGCGTACACGCCGGATATGCCGTCCAGCAACGCGGCGGTGACCTTCGGCCAGAGCCCCCGATCGGGGCACCGAACCACCACCAGGCGCTCCTCGGGGATGCCCGCCTCCCAAGCGGCCGCAGGGCACAGCCATCCGCGCACATCCACCGCCGCCACCATGCCTCGCCTGGCGGGATCGGCGAGCAGCACGAGACCGAGACGGGTCAACCCCGAACCGGCCTCCCCGACGAGGCCCACCACCTTCCCAGGATCGGCGGACGGGACGGCCGGGACGGGGAGGGGGGCAGGATCGCCCGGATCGTCGAGAGCATGTGGCACGCCGGTCGTCCTCCGGAGGGACTCCCGAGTCTATCGAACGTATGTTCGATCAGCAACGGGTGCCGGCACTACGAGGGGCGGGGTCCGCAGACCCCGCCCCCTGATGACCTGGAGTTCCTCAGATGCCCTTCTGGAACTCGTCCTCGAACGAGACCACGGTACGGCCCGGCTTGTCGCCGCCACGGTCACGGTCACGGTCGCGACCACGGTCACGGTCACGGTCACGGTCGCGACCACGGTCACGGTCACGGTCACGATCACGACCCCCCCTATCGCGGCTACCCCGGTCCTCGCGGGGACGGCGCGGGGGCCGACTCTCCCCCTCTTCGCCGCCGCCATCTCCGCCGCCATCTCCGCCGCCCTCCGGCGCCGCTCCGGCCAGATCCAGGCTCACCTTGCCGCCCCGGTCGATCTCCCGAACGACCACCTTGACCGTGTCGCCCAGCGAGAGCACATCCTCGACACGCTCCACCCGCTTGCCGCCACCGATCTTGGAGATGTGCAACAGCCCATCCCGACCGGGGAGGATGTTCACGAACGCACCGAACGAGGTGATGTTCACGACTTCTCCCTCGTACTCGGCACCCACCTCGGGCTCGGGCGGGAATGCGATCGACAACACCCGGTCCTTGGCCGCCTGCAACGACGGGCCGTCGGTGGCGCCGATGCGCACCGTGCCGTCGTCCTCGATCTCGAGGGTGGCACCGGTCTCTTCCTCGATCTCGCGGATGATCTTCCCCTTCGGGCCGATTACCTCGCCGATCTTGTCCCGAGGGATCTGCACCGCCTCGATGCGGGGCGCGTTCGGGTTCAGCTCCGAACGCGGCGCCGGGATCACCGCGTTCATCTCACCGAGGATGTGCAGCCGCGCCTCCCGAGCCTGCTCGAGGGCTCCTGCGAGCACCTCGGCGGGAAGCCCTTCGATCTTGGTGTCCAACTGGAGGGCCGTGATCACGTCGGCCGTCCCGGCGACTTTGAAGTCCATGTCCCCGAGCGCGTCCTCGGCACCCAGGATGTCTGTGAGGGTGACGAATCCCCCTTCGTGGGCGATGAGTCCCATGGCGACTCCGGCCACCGCCGCCTTGACGGGCACACCGGCGTCCATCAGCGAGAGACTCGAGCCGCACACCGAGGCCATCGACGACGACCCGTTCGACGACAACACCTCCGACACCAGCCGGAACGCGTACGGGAACTCCTCCGCGGTCGGGATCACCGGATGCACCGCCTTCTCGGCAAGCGCCCCGTGGCCGATCTCCCGGCGCTTCGGCCCCCTCATGAACCCCGTCTCCCCGGTCGAGAACGGCGGGAAGTTGTAATGGTGCATGTAGCGCTTGGACTCCTCGATGGAGATCGTGTCGAGCATCTGCTCCATGCGAAGCATCCCGAGCGTCGTCACGTTGAGCACCTGGGTCTCGCCCCGCTGGAAGAGGCCGGATCCGTGCGCCCGGCCGACGATCCCCGTCTCGACGGAGATGGGCCGGACCTCGGTCGTCGAGCGGCCGTCGAGACGGACGCCGTCGTCGATCACCTTGCGGCGCATCACGTCCTTGGACACCGACTTGAAGGCCTTTGCCGCCATGGCGGACTCGTCGCTCTCCGGCTCGTAGCCGAGTTCGGCGATCGTGGCGGCCAGGGCCTCATCCTCGGCCGCCCTGCGCTCCTGCTTGCCGGGGATGGTCGCCGCCTCGGTGAGCTTCGTTCGAGCCACCCGGTCGACGGCTGCCAGGATCTCGTCTGTGTAGTCCACGACCACCGGCCAGTCGACCTCGGGGATCTCTCCGACCTGGTCGCGCAACTGCAGCTGGAGATCGATGAGGGTGGCGATGTGCTGCTTGGCCTCTTCGAGGCCCCGGGCGACTGCCGCTTCGTCGGTCGGCGCCTGGCCGGCTTCGATGAGCCGGAGGGCGTCTTCGGTGGCTCCGGCTTCGACCATGGCGATGTCGACGGTGCCTGCCGCGTTGCGCTTCCCGGCGACGACGAGGTCAAAGACAGATTCGGCGAGCACCTCGAAGCTCGGCATCGGAATCCACTCTCCGTCCTTGAAGGCGAGCCGGACGGCGGCGATCGGCCCCTGGAAGGGGATCGGGCTGATCGTCAAAGCCGCGGACGACGCGTTCAGCGCCACCACGTCGTAGGGATTCACGTCGTCGACCGACATGACGGTGGCGACGACGTGGGTCTCGCACCGGAACCCGTCCCGGAACGACGGGCGCAACGGCCGGTCGACCAGGCGGGCGGACAGGATGGCCTTCTCGGTGGGACGACCCTCGCGGCGGAAGAATGAGCCGGGGATCTTCCCGGCTGCGTACATCCGCTCCTCGACATCCACCGTGAGCGGGAAGAAGTCCACGCCTTCACGGGTGCGACGCGACGCGGTCGCAGTCGCCAGGACCTCGGTTCCCCCGACGGTGGCGACGACTGCGCCGTCCGCCTGGGGTGCCAGCTTGCCGGTGTCGAATCGGATCTCGACGTCACCGATCATGCCGTGTACGGAATGTTGTGACACGCTCTCTGCTCCTCGTGTTCGTGGGGAGAGCGGGCCAATTACCAGTGGTCACACCTCGAGAAGCCCGAGAGGTGGCAACTAGCAACTGGCGAGCCCCTCCCCGTGAGTATCCGCCCCCGAACGGCACAGAAGGCGGCCGTCGGGCCGCCTTCTCGTCACCGCCTGAGCCCGAG
>CAYXHU010000042.1:0-8993 GCA_964464675.1 uncultured Acidimicrobiia bacterium | reverse complement strand
CACGACGAGGGCCGGTACGCCGCGGTGAAGGGGGCTCCCGAGGTGATCCTGAGCAGGTGCGACCGGGTCGCCGGGCCGGGCGGCGACGTCGCACTCGACGACACCGCCCGCGCCGCGATCCTCGACCAGGCGGCCCGGTTGGCGTCCACGGGGCTGCGCACCCTGGCGCTCGCCGACCGGCGCGCCGACGAGCCGCTCACCGGCGGTGCCGATGCGGTCGAGACGGCGCTGACCCTGCTCGCCGTCACCGGGATGAGCGACGCAGTGCGGCCCGAGGCCGGGCCGTCGGTCGCAGAGGCACGGCAGGCGGGAATCACCGTGGTGATGGTGACCGGCGACCACGAGGTGACCGCCCGTGCCGTCGCCCGCGAGGTCGGGATCGCAGACGACGAGTCGCAGCTGATGCCCGGCGAGCGGCTGCGGGAGATGACCGTCGAGGAGCTCGTCGAGGAGGTGGACCGCTACCGCGTCTATTCCCGGATCGACCCGCTCGACAAGGTGAAGATCGTCGAGGCGTGGCAGCGCCGCGGCGAGATCGTGGCGATGACCGGCGACGGGGTTAACGACGGTCCGGCCCTGCGCCAGGCCGACATCGGGGTTGCCATGGGGTCGGGCACCGACGTGGCCAAGGACGCCAGCGACATGGTGCTCACCGACGACAACTTCGCCACCATCGTCGCCGCGGTCCGGGAAGGCAGGGGGATCTTCACCAACCTGAAGACCGTCGTCTACTACCTGCTGTCGTGCAACGCCAGCGAGGTGCTGGTGATGTTCGTCGGCTTCCTGGCCTTCGGGTTCCTAGGAGACCCGCTGCTCGCCGTGCAGCTGCTGTGGATCAACCTGATCACCGACGGGCTGCCCGCCCTGGCGCTCGGGGTGGACCCTCCCGCGCCGGACGTCATGGACCGCCCCCCGGCCCGCCGCAGGTCGATCCTCCCGGCCCGCCGCCAGGTGTACCTGCTGTGGCTCGGCACGATCCTGGCGGCCGGGGCGATCGGTGCCCTGGTGCTCGGCCACTACGCCCTCGGGTGGGAGTGGGAGACGGTGCGCACCTTCGTGTTCACGGCGCTCGTCGTCGCCCAGCTTGCCCACGTGTACCCGATGCGGTCCCGGGACGACCCGAGGCTCTTCTCCGGGCCGGGCCGCAACCGGCTGCTCGGCCTCGGGGTCGCCGGCTCCCTGATACTCCAGTTCGCGGTCGTGTACCTCGGGGTCGGCCAGACGCTCTTCGACACCGCACCGCTGCCGGCTACCGCCTGGCCGGTGATGTTGGCCATCGCCGCGGCCACGTTCACGCTGGTGAGCCTGGCCAACCGGAGGCGGATCCGGGCTATTCGCTCGGCGTGAGCATCCCGTCGTCGGCGACGTCGGCCCAGGTCGCCGAGGCGAACTCGCCGTCGAGGTCTACGACGCTGGCGCCGCCCCGGGTGGCCACGGTGCCCCGGAGCACGACGTTGCCGACCAGCGCCGGGTCGAGCTCGTAGGCCCCGGCCGCCACGGTGAGCAGCTGCTCGGGGGTGAGGTCGGTCCACGTCCGGTTCATGAGCACCTTGAGCAGGAACGGGAGGTCGAGGATCCCCCGGTCCTGGACCGCGGTGAGTGCGCCCTGCATCAGCACGCCGTGGTGGAAGGAACGCGTGAAGTCCCCGCCCGTGATCGTCCGGTTGCGGGTGAAGGCGAGGGCGTCGTATCCCATGAGCCACTGCAGGCCGGCCGAGAGATAGGCGTTCGACTTGTCGTCCGCCATGGCGAAGGGAACGTCTACGGGGACCCCGCCGATGTCGTTCACCAGGTTCTCGAACCCGGTGAAGCCGGTGACGATGTACCCCTCGAGCGGGAGGCCGCTCAGCGTGCGGGCGATCTCCGTGGTGGTGACCGGCCCGTCCTCCGCCAGCGCGTTCACGTTCGTGAACTTGTCGAAGCCGTACGGGGCCTCTATGTAGGAGTCCCTGGGGAAGCCGACGATGCTGCCGCCGCCCTCGGCGATGTTCGAGGTGAGCACGTGGAGGCTGTCGCCCCGGAACACCCGCTGGTCGTAGCCGGCCCTGGCGTCGGTGCCGATGATCATCACGTGGCGCATTTCCGGGCCGTACCAGGGGCCCTTGTCGAACGTGGTGAGCTTCGCTCCGACGACCGTCCAGTCCTCGTCCTCGTGCTTGACGAGCAGCACGACGTCGTCCTCACCGACGGCGGCGACGCCGATCATCAGCCCTTCCTCGAGCTCCGGGAGGTTCGCCGCCGTGAACCTCCCGGAGAGGTCGATGTCGCCGGGCACCTCGACGTCCGCCAGGTACTCCTCGAGTTCCGGGTCCATGGGCGGGGGCGCGAGGCTGCGGTCTCCGAGCCATGCGTAGAGAGCCCGCACTGCGTTGTGGTTCGCATCCGGGGTCTCGTAGCTGTCCTCGAACGCGACGCGCACCGCGGCCGTGGGCCCGGCTTCGGTGGTCGTCGTGTCGCCTTCGGTGGTGGTGGTCGTCGAAGACGGTGGCGTGGTCGTCGTGCTGGTGGCGGGAACCGTGGTGGAGGTGGAGCCGGCGGTGGTCTCGCCGCCGTCACCGGTGAACACGAGCACTCCGACCAGCACGACCGCGACGGTGGCCAGCACGCCTCCGGCGACGGTCAAGGAGCGCTTCTCGGCGAGCAGGCGTTTCAGGTTGGCGAGGAAGGTGGTCACGGCGCGGGGACTCTAGTGCAGGCGGCTCCGGTGGGGACCCGGACCAGCCGGGCTAACCTGCCCGGTCGAGGTGCGGCGGAGGCGGGAACCTCCCGGAACGGCAGGTAGTCGATGCCACAGTCCTGGAACAGACCGGAGCGCAGCGCCGTGCTCCCCGAGCGATTCCAGAGCACGCGCTCGGTGCTCATCCGGGCCGCCTTCCTGCTCGGCCTTTGGCTGCTGTTCAGCGGGCACTACGACGTGTTCCACGTGTCGGCCGGGATCCTCAGCGTCGCCGCCGTGCTGGCGCTCAACCGGAACCTGTTCAGAATCCGCCTCTACCCCGGGGACGTGCACCGGGAGCTCAGGATCGGCCGGATGGTCGGCTACGCGGTCTGGCTGGTGAAGGAGATCATCGCCGCGGCCTTCCAGGTCGCCCGTCTCGTGCTGTCGCCGAGGATGCCCGTGGACCCCTCCATGCTCGAGTTCCATGCCGAGCTCCCGAACGCCGGGTCGCAGACGATCCTGGCCAACTCGATCACGCTCACCCCGGGGACGATCACCGTGGACATCGACCACGGGGCGTTCCTGGTGCATGCGCTCACCGACGCGTCGAGCTCGCTCTTGGTCGAGGGTGTCATGCCCGCCCGGGTCGCTCGCCTGTACCGGGGCGACGAGACCGGGGAGGTGACCGGCGTGCGGACCGTCAAGGTGGGGGGGGACTGACGATGGACACCGCTTTCGCCGTCATCGCCGTGGTGCTCGCCGTCATCATCGCCATCCCGTTCTACCGGCTCGTCGTCGGACCGACCCTGTTCGACAGGCTGCTGGGAGCAGGAGCGATCGGCACGAAGACCCTGGTGCTGATCTGCCTCGTCGGGGTGATGTACGGCCGCCTCGACTTGTTCATCGACATCACCGTGGCCTACGCGGTGCTCAACTTCATCGGGAACCTGGCGATCGCCAAGTACTTCTCCAACCCCAAGGCGGAGGAGCGGGCCATGGAGGAGGCGTCGTGAACGTGTCCGAGGTCCTGGCGCTCGTCCTGCTCGCCGCTGGGGCGTTCTTCCTGCTCATCGGCAGTATCGGGGTCGTCCGGCTTCCCGACTTCTACGCCAGGACCCATGCGACGAGCAAGAGCGACACGCTCGGGCTGATGCTGGCGCTCCTCGGGCTCGGCATCCACGAAGGGATCACCCTCAACAGCGCCAAGCTCGTCGTGGTGGTGGTGTTCGTGGCGCTCACGAACCCGGTCGGGACCCACGCGCTCGCCAGGGCGGCTTACCAGTCGGGCTTGCAGCCCTGGTTCGTGGGCGGCCCCCTGCCCGAGGACCCGACCCGGGCCGAACCGGCCGGCGACGAGCCGGAGGGAGGGCGATGAACGTCGAGTTCGAGATCGTGCTCTTCGTGCTGCTGCTGGTCACCGCCGTCGTGGCCATCCAGGCACGGGACCTGCTCACCGCGGTGGTGACGCTCACGGTGTTCTCGTTCCTCACCGCCCGCCTCGAGGTGGTGATGGGCGCCGTGGACGTCGGGTTCACCGAGGCGGTGGTCGGGGCCGGGATCACCGGGGTGCTCTTCGTGGTGGCCGTGTACCACACGCGCCGGGACAGCGCCGACTGATGCGCCGGGTCGTCCTCGTCGTGCTGCTCGCCTTCGCGGCGCTCCTCCTCTACGGCATGGCGCGCCTCCCCGAGCGCGGCTCCCCGACCGCGCCGCCGAACACGCCGGAGAGCGCGGTGGGCACGCCGAACGCGGCGTCGTACTACGTGGAGCAGGCCTACGCCGACGCCGAGACCCCGAACATGGTCACCGTCACGCTCGCCGACTACCGCGGGTTCGACACCCTGGGTGAGACCACGGTGATCTTCGCCGCCGGGATCGCCTGCGTCCTCATCCTGAGGAGGAGCCGGGAGTGAGGCAGTACTACGACGACCGGATCGTGGCGCTGTCGGCCCGGCTGGTGACCCCGTTCATCCAGCTGTTCGCCCTCTACGTCATCTTCCACGGCCACTACAGCCCGGGAGGCGGGTTCCAGGGCGGGGCGATGCTGGCCGCCAGCTTCCTGCTGATCCGCCTCAGCATCGGCACCGAGGCCGCCCAGCTGCAGTTCCGGCGCAGCTGGGGGACGCCGGGCAGCTCCATCGGGACGCTCGTGTACCTGGGAACCGGGCTGGTGGCACTGTTCGCCGGGGCGAGCTACCTCGACTACGCCGGGCTGCCCCTAGGACTCCCGGAGCCGGAGTTGCGCAATCTGGGGATCCTCTTCGTGGAGCTCGGGGTCGCGGTGGCGGTGACCGCCACGCTCACCGCCATCTACGACGACCTCGTCGGCGAGCGGCCCGCAGCGCACCATGCCGGCCTCGAGGATGCCGCCACCGAGACCGAGGAGGCCGATCAGGTCGCCGAGCCCGCGGATGGGGCCGCCGATGGGTGACTTCTGGGGAGGCGGCTACGCGTACGCGGCGACGGCGGCGCTGCTGGTCATCGGCCTGTACGCGATCCTCGTGAAGCGCAACCTGGTCAAGAAGTTGATCGGGCTCAACATCCTCCAGGCGGCGATCATCCTCACCTGGGTGGCCACGGCCACGAAGCCGGACGCGACCGTGCCGGTCCTCGAGTCCCACAGCGGCGAGCACCTCGTCGAGGCGGCCGACTACCTGAACCCGCTGCCGCACACGCTCATGCTGACGGCGATCGTCGTCGGGGTGGCCACCACGGGGGTCGCCTTCGCCCTGCTGATCTCGATCTTCCGCAGGTACGGGACCCTGGACGAGGGTGAGTTGCTCGGCGAGATGCGGAACGGCGGCGGATGACCGAGCACCTGCCCGTCCTCATCCCCTTGGTGCTGCTGACCGCGGCGCTGGCGTCGCCGCTGTTTGGGCTGATCCGCCACTCGTGGACCTACCGGATCACGGTCGCAGCCGTGGCCCTCGACGCCGGCCTGACGATGTGGGGGCTGGCGGAGGTGATCGCAGACGGGCCGATGAGCTACCGGCTCGGGGGCTGGGTTCCTCCGATCGGGATCGAGTTCGTGCTGGATCCGCTGAGCGCCTTCTTCGCCACGGTGATCGCAGTCGTCGCGCTCGTCGTTCTGGTGGGGGCCAGGGCGCTCGTGGCGGAGGAGCTGCCCGAGAAGGAGGTCCCATTCTTCGTGGCGGTCCTCCTCATGCTGACCGGGTTCCAGGGGATCGTCATCACGGGGGACCTGTTCAACCTGTTCGTGTTCATGGAGATCGGCGCGCTGGCCGCCTACGCCCTCGTGGCGGTGGGGGAGCGTCCCTCACCGGTGGCTGCGTTCCGCTACCTGCTGATCGGGGCCACCGGGGCATCGCTGTACCTGCTCGGCCTCTGGTTCGTGTACTCGCTGACGGGCTCGCTGAACATGGCCGACGTCGCCGCGATCCTGCCGACCGTGTGGGACAACCCGGCGATGGTCATCGGCCTCAGCCTCATCGTCGTCGGGCTGGGCGTGAAGATGGCCATGTTCCCGATGCACGGGTGGCTGCCCGACGCCTACACCCAGGCCCCGTCCGCAGCCAGCGCGCTCATCGCCCCGATCGGGACGAAGGTCGGGGCCTACGCGCTGATCAGGATCCTGTTCTTCGTGTTCGGGGTCCGGCTGGTGAGGGACCGCCTGGCGGTCACCGACGTGGTGCTGTGGCTGTCCGCGGTGGGGATCATCTACGGGTCGGTGATGGCGATCGCCCAGCGCGAGATGAAGCGGATGCTGGCGTACTCGAGCGTCGCCCAGGTCGGTTACATCGGGTTGGGGATCGGGCTGGCCAACCCGGTCGGGCTGATCGGGGCGGTGCTCCACGTCGTCAACCACGCCTTCATGAAGGCGGCGCTGTTCGTGGTGGCCGGGAACATGCGGGTGAAGCTGGGCCACACCGACATCGGGAGGATCGACGCCGCGGTGCAGCGGGCCATGCCGTGGACGATGGCGGCGTTCACCGTCGGCGCCCTGTCGATGATCGGCGTGCCGCCCACGGCGGGGTTCTTCAGCAAGTGGTACCTGGCCTCGGGGGCCATCGACCGGGGACTGTGGATCATGGTGCTCGTCATCCTCGTTTCCAGCCTCCTCAACGCCGTCTACTTCTTCCGGGTGCTGGAGCGCGCCTATCTGCGGTCCGGCGACCGGGAGGAGGGCACGGAGGCCGCCTCGGGCCGGAATGAGGCCCGTCCGGTCATGCTGGTGCCGGCTCTGCTGCTCGCGGCCGGGATCGTGGCGCTCGGCGTGTTCAACGCCGTGCTCGTGAACGGCGTGATCGACCTGATCCGGCCGGCGGGGTTGTAGCGCGGTGACGTACGACAGCCTCGTCCCGCTCTTCGCCGTTGCGGTCTCGCTGCTGGCCGTGCCGCTGATCCTGGCGTCGTCGCATCGCCCGAGGCTGCGGGAGACGTGGACGATCGGGGCGGCGGTCGCCAAGTTCCTGCTGGTGCTCAGCCTGCTGCCCAAGGTGCTCGACGGGCAGATACCGGTGACCAGGCTGGGGGAGATCGTGCCCGGCGTGGAGCTCGCCCTCCGGGTCGACGCGCTCGGGATCGTGTTCGCTCTCGTGGCGTCGAGCCTGTGGATCCTCACCTCGTGGTACTCGATCGGCTACGTGGCCGGGGTGAAGGAGCAGAAGCAGACCCGCTACTTCGCCTCGTTCGCGGTCTGCCTGTCGGCCACGATCGGGGTGGCGTTCAGCGCCAACGTGATCACCTTCATCGTGTTCTACGAGGTGCTCACGATCGCCACGTACCCGCTGGTCATCCACAAGGAGACCCCGGAGGCGATCCGGGCCGGGCGCAAGTACCTCGCCTACACCCTCACCGCGGGCGTGGCCCTCCTCGCCGGTGCGGCCTGGCTGTACCGGGTGGCCGGGTCGCTCGACTTCGTTCCGGGGGGCCTGCTGGAGGGCGTGGACGCCTCGGGGGCCACGATCCGGGTGCTGTTCCTTCTGTTCATCGGAGGCGTGGGGGTGAAGGCGGCGTTGATGCCGCTGCATGCCTGGCTGCCGGCGGCGATGGTGGCGCCGACGCCGGTGAGCGCCCTCCTCCACGCCGTCGCCGTGGTCAAGTCCGGGGTGTTCGGGGTGCTCAGGGTGGTGGGTTTCGTCTTCGGCCCCTCCGTGATGACCCGCTACGACCTGGCGCTCCCACTCGCCGTCGTGGCCGGCGCCACCATCCTGGTGGCGTCGCTCATGGCGCTCGCCCAGGACAACCTGAAACGCCGCCTGGCCTACTCCACGATCGGGCACCTCTCGTACATCGTGCTCGCCGCGGCGCTCATCAGCCCCGAGGCCTTCACCGGCGGGGTGCTGCACATCACGACGCACGCCACGATGAAGATCACCTTGTTCTTCGTGGCCGGCGCGATCTACGCCCACGCCCACCGCGACAACGTGAGCGAGCTCGACGGCATCGGGAGGGCCATGCCGTGGACCATGTCGGCGTTCGCCGTGGCGAGCATCGGCCTCGCCGGCCTGCCGCCGGTGAACGGGTTCGAGAGCAAGTGGTTCATCGGGCTGGGGGCGGCCACGACGGGCCAGGAGGTCGCCCTCGTGGTGCTGCTGGTGAGCGGGGTGCTCAACGCCGCCTACCTGTTCCCGATCGTGCACCGCGCCTTTCTCCGCCCTTCGCGCCAGTTCGCCGGGCTGGGTGAGGCGTCACCGCACATGGTGGTGCCGCTCGTGGTGACCGCCGGGCTCTCGGTGCTCCTCGGGCTCTGGCCGAACGGGCTCGTGCGGCTCTACGACTTGGCGGTGATGATCTCCCGGGGCGTGTTCGGGGGTGTGGCATGACCCGGCTCCGCTGGCTGGTGATCGCCGCCCTGGTCGCCGCTTCCCTGGTCGCCGAGCAGCTGGCCCATCCCGAGCACGAGGGCTGGTGGACCGGGATCCCCGGGTTCTTCGTGCTCTACGGGTTCCTGGGCTGCGCGGCGATCGTGTTCTTGTCCAAGTGGTACGGCAAGCTCTGGGTGCAGCGGGGCGAGGACTACTACGCCGCACGAGGCGACGCCGACCCGCACCTGGCGCGCACCGGGGTGGAGGATCCGGGTGCGGCGCCCGAGCCCGGACCGGAGGACCGGCGGCCGGCCGGCGATCCCGGTACGGCGGACGAGCCCGGGGAGGCCCGGCGATGAGCTTCCCGCCTGCCGTGGTGATGATCCTGGGAGCGGCGCTGCTCCCGGCGCTGCCGAGGCGGCTGCGCAGCCCCGCTGCGGTGGCCATTCCGGCACTGACCCTCGTCCACCTGTGGACGCTGCCCGACGGCGCCTCGATGACCTTCCAGGCGATCGGGTACGAGTTCCGTCCCCTCGAGGTGGACGCCCTGGCCCGGGTCTTCGCCG
>CAYXHU010000041.1:0-9030 GCA_964464675.1 uncultured Acidimicrobiia bacterium | reverse complement strand
GGATGGTCCCCGGAGATGACCTTGGCGGCGACCCCCTGCTGCGCGAAATACCGGAGCGTGTCGGCGGCATCTCCCCTGATCTTGTCGCCGAGCCCGAGGAGGGCGACCGGCTCGAGCCCGATCGGCAGGCGGTCCCGGTCCATCTCGACGGGGGAGTGGGCGACGAGCAGCACCCTCCTGCCCTGCCCGGCGGCCCGCTTCACGTTGGCGGCCACGACGGGGTCGTCCGGGAGCACCATCTCGGGAGCCCCCAGGACCCACGAGCCGTGCGACCCGAACGAGGCCCCGCTCCACTTGCGGGCGGACGAGAACGGCACCGTCGCCGTGGGCCACCAGCCGGCCGGAGCCGGGAACGCCTCGCCGATCGCCATGAGGGTGGCGTTCGGGCTCGGGTCGTGCTCGGCGAGGGCGCCGAGCGCCGGTGCCGGGTCGATTCCCTCGGTGAGCAACTCCACCGACTCGACCACGAGCCGTCCTTCGGTGATCGTCCCGGTCTTGTCGAAACAGACGGTGTCCACCCGGGCGAGCCCCTCGACCGCCGGAAGCTCCTGGACGAGCACCTGGCGCCTGCCGAGGCGGATCACGCCGACGGCGAAGGCGACCGAGGTGAGCAGCACGAGCCCCTGGGGGATCATCGCCACCATGCCGGCCACGGAGACGCGGATCGCCTCCTTGATGTCGTCGTTGGCGCTGAACTGGCTCCAGACCAGCAGGGTCATGATGGGGACCATTCCCCAGGCGATCCCCTTGAGGATGAAGTCGATTCCCCGGCGCAGCTCGGAGCGCACCATCGAGAAGGCTTTGGCCTCCTGGGCCAGGCGGACCGCGTAGGCGTCGGTGCCGACCCGGCGGGCCCGGTAGACGCCGCCGCCCGAGGACACGAAGGAGCCGGAGAGCACCTCGTCGCCCACCCCCTTGAGGATCGGGTCGGACTCCCCGGTGAGCAGCGACTCGTTGACCTCGAGCCCGTCGCTGCGGACCACTTCGCCGTCCACCACGATCTGGTCCCCGGCCCCGATGACGAGGAGGTCGTCGAGCACGACGCCGTCCACGGGGATCTCGTAGCGGGCTCCATCGCGCAGCACGACGGCCCGGGGAGCGTTGAGCAAGGCGAGGTTGTCGAGCGTGCGCTTGGCGCGCAGCTCCTGGATGATCCCGATGGCGGCGTTCGTGAAGAGCACGACGCCGAAGAGGGCGTCCTGGGGAGGGGCGACGAAGAGCACGACCACCAGGAGGATCCCGAGGAGGACGTTGAACAGGGTGAGGAAGTTGGCCTTGACGATCTCGCCGACCGTGCGGCTCGGCCCGGTGGGCACGTGGTTGACCGCGCCGACTCTGACCCGTTCGGCGACCTCGGGTGCGCTCAGCCCGCGCAGGTCGGGTTGGGGGCGCTCCGCAGTGGCCCCGGTCACCATGCGGGCATCATTGCGGCTGCCACGGCTTCGTCTCCTCCTCGGAGGGCCGGGTTCGTGTCCCTGCCTGCAGCAGCACGGCCAGGCCGACGGCGATGAGCACGACCGGCCAGATGGCGACGTCCTCGGGAAGCGTGCCGAGGTCCCGCAGGAGCATGTACACCCCGATGGCCAGGAGCGTCAGCGGCCAGAACCAGCCCTTGCGGTTTCCTGCCAGGGTTCCGACGAACAGCCACCCGCCGAGCCCGAGCCACAGGAGGGTGAAGACGGAGATGTCCGGGAGCACGTCCACTTCCCTGAGCAGGAACAGCACCCCGATCGTGATGAGCGCGAGGCCGAAGAACACCGGCCGGGGACGGGGACCCTCATAGTCGATCTTCATGGCGCTCAGGGTACCGGCGGTGGGCCGGGCTCTGCTCCCCGGGGCTCAGGCTCGAGTGCCTCCGTTGGATTCGAGCGCTCTGGTCATCACGTCCTTGCGGACCAGACCGGTGGCCCTCCACCTCGGGGTCATCTTGGCCTTGCCTTCGCCCTGGGGCACCTGAGGCTTCTTGGCCCGGGCCTTCTTCGAGGTCTTCTGACTGCGGCCGAGCACGACGAAGGTGGGGGTGCCCCTGATGGCGAACTGCTGGACGGCGCCCGGGACGCGGGCGACGTCGACCTTGACGATGTGCGCTCCGCCGGCGAACTCCTCGGCGAGTTCGTTGACGATGCCGTCCATGATCTTGCAGGACCGGCAGTTGGCCTGCCAGAAATCGAGCAGGATCGGCTTTTCGCCTTCCATGAGCGGCTCGAGCTCGTCGAGGCGCTTGAGGTTCGTCGGCTTGGGGCGTTTGCGAAGGGCCATGTGCTCTCAGCAACAATGGGGCGGGGTGCCGTGTTCCCGATTCACCATAGTGCCGGCCGATCGTGAGCCGAGGCCGGGGCGGCGGCGGTAGTGTGCAGCGGTTCACAGAGGAGTACAGGGCATGGACGTGCGCACGATCACGACGGAGGAGCTCGACACGTGGCGCACCCTGATGATCGGGGTGTTCGGCTACGAAGCGAAGGACGAGGATCGTGAGGTCTTCGTGGCCTTCAACGAGCTCGACAGGGCGATCGCCGCGTTCGAAGGGCCCGAGATGGTCGGCACCACGGCGGCGGTCACGTACCGCATGAACCTGCCCGGCGGGACGGCGGCCACCGCCGGCGTCACCGGAGTGACGGTCGCTCCCACCCACCGCCGGCGCGGGGTGCTCACGTCGATGATGCACAGCCAACTGGCCGACGTGAAGGAGCGCGGGGAGCCGCTCGCCGCTCTGCTGGCCTCGGAGAGCCTCATTTACGGGAGATTCGGGTACGGGGTGGCCATCCTCGGTTCAGACGCCACGATCGACCGGCACCACACGGCGATGCGGGTCCCGTCGCGGGCGTCCGGGCGGGTGCGGGCCGTCGCCGTCGACGAGGCCCGGGAGACGATCCCCCCGCTGCATCTCGCCGCCGGCGCGGGCATCCCCGGTTGGCTCCCGAAGCGCGACGGGGACTGGGCCCAGTACTTCTACGACCCCGAGCACTGGCGGGAGGGATACTCGGCGGCCCGGTACGTCGTCTACGAGGCGCACGGGGAGGCGCGCGGCTACCTGCGCTACCGCTTGAAGCCGGAGTGGAAGGACGCCCACCCCACCTACGAGTTGATGGTCGGGGACCTGCAGGCGCTCGACGCCGAGGCGTACGCCGAACTGTTCCGGTTTGCGTTCGGTGTCGATCTGGTGACGACGATCAAGGTGCACAACCGCCGGGTGCGGGAGCCGCTCACCTCGTTCCTGGCGGATCCGCGCCGGCTACGCCGCAGCCTCGGGGACCTGATCTGGCTGCGGATCGTCGACGTGCCGGCCGCGCTCGAGTCCCGGCGCTATGCGGTCCCGGGCTCGCTGGTGCTGGAGGTCAGCGACGACTTCGGAGGGTTCGCCGAGGGCCGTTTCAGGCTCACCGGCGGTCCCGACGGCTCAGAGTGTGTCCCGACGAGCGACGAGCCCGATCTGAGGCTCTCGGTGGCGGATCTCTCGGCCGCGCTGCTCGGCGACGTCCGCTTCGTCGCGCGCGGGTGGGCGGGATGGATCGACGGCGATCCCCAGGTGATCGCTGCGGCGCACCGGATGTTCTCCTGGCACGTCGATCCCTGGTGCAGCACGTTCTTCTGAGCCGTGCTCATCCCGCCGGGTCGCGGTGCAGCGCCTCGAGGGCGATCTCGACCATGTCGTCGAAGGTGCGTTCCCGGTCTTCGGCCGGGAGCGCTGCGTCGGTGTCCACGAGATCCGACACGGTGAGCACGGCGAGGGCGCGGGCCCCGGTCTCAGCGGCGACGCCGTAGAGGCCGGCGGCCTCCATCTCGACGGCGAGCACCCCCATTCGCCTCATCACGGCCACCGCGTCGTCGTCCGGCGAATAGAAGAGGTCGGAGGAGTGCACGATGCCGACCGCGACGGGGATGGACAAGGCCTCGGCCGCGTCGACCGCCGATCGTGCCAGGTGGAAGTCGGCGGTTGCCGCGAAGTCCCATCCTCGGTAGCGGCGCCGGTTCACCCCCGAATCGGTCGCCGCGCCCACGGCCACCACCACGTCCCGCAGCCCGAGGCGTGGTGACACCCCTCCGCACGAGCCCACTCTGACGAGCCGCCGGGCGCCGTAGTGACGGACGAGCTCGGTGGCGTAGATCGACACCGACGGGATGCCCATGCCGGTGCCCATCACCGACACCGGCATGCCGCGATGCCGGCCGGTGAACCCCAGCATGTTGCGGACCGAGGTGACCCGGCGCGCCTCGGTCAGGTGCCGTCCGGCGATGTGCTCGGCGCGGAGCGGGTCGCCCGGCAGCAGCACGGCCTCGGCGATGTCACCCGATTCGGCGGCGATGTGCGGGGTGGGCATGTCTGCAACGGTACCGCCGGCGCATCTCCCCCGGCTACAGGAGGACGTATGCGGTGGTGCCGAACAGGATGCAGTAGCCGGCGTAGGGCGCCAGGCCGAAGCGGGCCAGCAGCCTGATCAGGAAAGCGATCGCCGCGTACCCGGTGACCGCCGCCACCGCCATGCCCACCAGCAGTTCGGTCTGGAAGCCGCCTCGGTCGGCGAGTTCGATGCCCTCCAGGAGCGCGGCGCCGGCGATGGAAGGGACCGCCAGCAAGAACGCGTACCTAGCGGCCTGGACCCGTTCGAGGCCCTGGGCCAGGCCTGCGGTGATCGTCATGCCCGAGCGCGAGATCCCCGGCACGAGCGCGAACGCCTGGGCGAGGCCCACGACGAGCGCGTCCCCGGGGCGGCCGTCGGCGAGTGTGCGGGTGCCTGCCGGGATCAGGAGCCCGAAGGTGAGCACGACGCCGGTGACGATGAGGGCGATCGCCACGATCCAGGGCTCCTCGAGGACGATCTCGATGGGGCCGTCGAGGGTGAACCCGACGATCGCGGCGGGTACGGTCCCGATCGCCAGCAGCATCAGGATCGTGCGGGCTTCCCGGTCGCTGCGGATCCTGACCAGCCGCGCCAGATCGTGGCGGTAGTAGGCGACGACGGCGAGGAGCGTGCCGAAGTGCAGCAACGCCGAGGTCCCCAGATCGGGCTCGTCCATGCCGAGCAGCGCCGGCACCAGGACGAGGTGGCCCGACGAGGAGATGGGAAGGAACTCGGTGAGGCCTTGGACGAGACCCCAGAACGCTGAGGTGAGCACGGAGGCGAACCATAGCCTCCCCGGTTCCGGGCTCCTCGAGGAGGGCTGAGCCCGTCCTCAGGGGGCCACCGCGGCGACCACCCGGCCGCTCGCGGCGGCGACCGCCACGTCGACCGCCCGGTCGCCGGGCACCGCAATCACGGCGGGGGAGAAGTCGAGCGAGTACGGATCTCCAGACTGGGGTTCCACAACGATCCCCGGCACCGAGGCTGGCGGGTCGACGATGATGAGCACGACGCGGGCTCCTCGTACGGCGTGGACGCCGACGTCGACGGGCAGTGCCACCCAGTCCTCGGGCACGTCGGTGGGCTCGGCGAGCAGGGCGGCGGTGATCGGCTCACCCTCGGCCACGGCGATTGCGGTCACGACGCCCTGGAGGGCGGGAGGAGTCAGCACGTGGGCAGGGATCTCCCGCCACTCCACGTCGTCTGCCTCGAGGCGGGCTCCCGCCTCGATCGGGCGTGCCGCGAACGGGTGCATCGCGGTGGGGGTTCCGCGCAGGTCCCACGTCAATGCACCGAGGATGACGAGGACTGCGGCGGCCCACCGCAGGTAGGGGGGTCGCTGCAACCAGTACACCGGCCACCGTAGGGGCCGGATGGGCGCGGTGGAAGGGGCCTGCCGAGGTACCCCGGGGAGGGAACGCGGCACCCGGTGCCCGGTTCGGCGTGTCCCTAGACTCGCCGCGGTGGAGCTCGCCGACATCGCCGCCGTGGTCGCCGGGTACCTCGTCGGGAGCGTGGACTTCGGCGTCATCGTGCCGCGGCTCGCCGGCGTCGACATCTTCTCGGCCGGGAGCGGCAACCCGGGGGCCACGAACGTGCTCCGCACCATGGGAAGGTTGGCTGCCGCGGGGGTGCTGCTCGGCGATCTGGTGAAGGGCCTGCTGGCGGCCCTCCTCGGCTGCCTGGTGGGTGGTGAGGTGGTGGGGTTCGCAGCCGGATTCGCCGCGGTCGTGGGGCACTGCTTCCCGGTCTGGCATCGGTTCCGGGGTGGAAAGGGCGTCGCCACCGCCGGCGGGATGACGTTCTGGCTCGAGCCTCTGCTCGGGCTGATCATGCTGGGTGTCTGGGCGGCGACCGTGCGCGTCACCCGGCGTGCCTCCGTCGCCTCGGTGCTGGTGGCCCTCGGGTTCGTCCCCGGGGTCGCGGCGTTCGGGCACCGCGGATGGGCGCTGGCATGGACCGGCGCGGCTGCGGCCCTCATCGTGGCCCGCCACCATGAGAACATCATGCGGCTGGTGCGCGGCGAGGAGCACACGATCGAGGAGGCCTCGGCATGAAGGTGGACGTGGCGGTCATCCCGGCCGCCGGCAGGGCGACGCGGCTGTACCCGGTGACCCGCAGCGTTCCGAAGGCGCTGCTCCCGGTGGTGGACCGCCCGGCCATCCAGTGGGTGATCGAGGAGGGGATGCGCGCCGGCGTCGGGGAGTTCGTCGTGGTCGTCAACCGGGGCGTGGACGATCTGCTGTTCAGCCACTTCGAAGGCATGGAGGGCCTGGAAGCCCTCGCCGGGTTCGAGGGCGTGTCGCTCGAGTGGGTTGTGCAGGAGCAGCCCCTAGGCCTGGGGCACGCGGTGCTGCAGGCCCGGGACGCGGTAGGCGACCGGCCGTTCTACTGCATGCTCGGCGACAACCTCGTCGAGCCCGGAACCGACCAGCTGGGGTTCCTGGCGGCCGCTTCGGACGGCCGCTCGGTGGTGTGCATGCGCGAGCTCGGCGACGAAGGGCTCGATCGCTACGGCGTGGCGGTGACCGGCGAATGGCTCAATGATCGGCTGGTGGAGCTGGCGGGGGCGGTGGAGAAGCCGGGAGCAGAACGGGCCCCGTCGCGGCTCGGGTTCGTGGGACGCTACGTGTTCACCCCGGAGGTGTTCGACCGCCTCGCAGGGCTGGAGCCCGGGTACGGCGGTGAGATCCAGCTCACCGACGCCATCGGAGGGCTGGCGGAGTCGGGGCGCTGCCTCGGCTTCGTCGCCGATACGGACCTCCTCGACGTGGGGACGCCGGCGACCTACCTGGAGGCGGTGACCACCCTGGGCCTCGGCCACCAGGAGATCGGTGCCGGCTACCGGTCGTTCCTCACCGGCCTCCTCGGTGCGTCGTGAAGCCGCTGCCCGACGTGCAACGGACGGTGCTCGCAGCGATGCCGGCGCTGCCCGTCCTGCGAGTGCCGATCGACGAGGCTCGGGGCCTCGTGCTCGCCCGGGATGTGGTCGCCCCACACGACGTGCCCCCGTTCGACAACACCGGCATGGACGGGTTCGCTCTCCGGTCGGGCGACACCACCGACGCGCCCGTGGCACTTCGGGTCGTGGGCGAACTGGCCGCCGGGTCGGTCCCGGAGGCCGAGGTCGCGCCCGGCACTGCGGTGCGGATCATGACCGGAGCGCCGCTCCCTCCCGGCGCCGACGCGGTGGCCGAGGTCGAGATCACGGAACCGGTGGGCGGGCAGCAGGTGCGGATCCTCCGGTCCGTCGAGGCCGGACGGTCGCTGCGGCCTGCAGGAGGCGACGTGCGCGCCGGGGCCGTGGTGTTCAAAGCCGGGGAACGGCTCGGCGCCCACCACCTGGGCGTGTTGGCGACCATCGGTGTCGTCGAGCCGATGGTGTGCCGGCGGCCGCGAGTCGCGGTGCTCAGCACTGGTGACGAGGTGGTGACGCCCGAGACCCAGACCCTGTCACCCGGGCTCATCCGCGACGCCAACCGGCCGATGCTGCTCGCCATGCTCGAGGAACTCGGCGCCGATGGGCTCGACGGCGGCATCGTGCCCGACGACCCGGAGGCGCTGCGCAGCGCGCTCTCCTCGGCTGCAGACGCAGCCGACGTCCTGGTGACGAGCGGCGGCGTGTCCATGGGCGAGCGCGACCTGGTGAAGGCGATCCTCGCCGAGATCGGGGTCGTGGACACCTGGAAGGTCGCCATGCAGCCGGCGAAGCCGTTCGCCTTCGGGCGCATCGGCAAGACCCCCGTGTTCGGCCTTCCGGGGAACCCGGTGTCGGTCACGGTGGCGTTCGAGCAGTTCGTGCGTCCGGGCCTGCTGCACATGATGGGGGCGCGTCGTCTGTTCCGGCCCCGGGTTGGGGGTGTCCTCGCCGAGGAGGTGTCGACGAACCCGGAGAAAGCCGTGTTCCTCAGGGTGGCGTTGCGCCGGCGCGGCGACGTGCTCGAGGCTTCCCCGAGCGGGGCTCAGGAATCCAACGTTCTCTCTGCGCTGGCCCGGGCCGATGCATTCGCCGTGGTCCCCGTCGGCACCGGCGACCTCCCTGCCGGGGCAACGATCGAGGTCGAGGCTATCGCCTGCCTGTGACTGGGGCGGAGCGCGTGCAACACCAGCGCTTGTGCTGTCGGGTTCTGCGTGGTATGCTATGGCGTTGTGTGAAGGCCGGTAATGGCGTCAGCGTGAGGTCCATTCGATGAATCCGAGGCTGAGATGCGCGGTGGTTGTCCATCGTCTCTTATTGGCGGTGCTGTTTGCAGGACTTCTCTCGGGAGCCGGTTGTGGTCCGAAGGAGCCCGTTGAAGATGGTGCTCCGGCAAGAACTGAACCGGTGATAGCTGTCGTGCCCAAAGGGCTGCTCCACCAGTTCTGGCTGACAGTGAAAGCGGGAGCGGAACACGCCAGCGAGGAGTACGGCGTCAAGATGCTTTGGAAGGGGCCGTCGGTGGAAACCGATATTGCTGGCCAGATGACGATCATCGAGGACTTCATCAGCCGCAACGTCGACGCAATTGTGATGGCGGCGACCGATGAGAAGGCGCTCGTTCCCGTCGTGCAGAGAGCGCACGAGGCGGGCATACCGGTCGTCACGGCAACGCAGATGCTCGACTCGATGATCCTTAACCCGCGCCCCACACACGTCGCGGCGACCTACGTGGCGAATGCTGTTCTCGATGGCACTGACGCGATCATGCTC
>CAYXHU010000040.1:0-9068 GCA_964464675.1 uncultured Acidimicrobiia bacterium | reverse complement strand
CCGGGTCGCGCGCGACTCGTGGTTCGTATTCGACCACTGGGACTTCCTCACCAAGCGCGAGGTCGGGTCTCTCGAAGATCTGTTCGAACCTCACGCCGGTCACTGGCAGACGTACACGGTCGTCGTGCACCGCGTGCTGTACGGGATCGCGGGGCTCGACTTCTCGCCGTGGTACATCATCCCCAGGGCTCTGTTCCCGGCCGCAGCCGCCTACACCGCGTTCCTGGCGATGAGGTGGCGCGGCGCCCGGGCCTGGCTGTCATGGCCGGTCTTCGCGATCCTGCTGTTCTCCGGGGTGAGCGGCTGGCACACCAGCGCGACGATCGGGAACTCGCTGGTCCACATCGGCGCGCTGGCGGCCGCCGTGCTCGTGGCCCGGACCGACGAGCCGTCCCGCCGCGATGTCGTGCTGGCCGGCTCGGCGCTCGTGGTCGCCCTCAGTGCGAGCGGCCTCGGCCTCGCGGTGTTCGGCGGCGCGGCGCTGGCCATCGTGCTCTCCGGCCGGCTGCGGGCGTGGTGGCCTGCGCTGGCCGTCCCGGGCGCCGTCTACGCGCTCTGGTATCTGACGTTCGGCGGCGCTGCATCTGCGGCGCTCGATCTCTCGGCCGAGACCCTCCGTGCCGCACCGGGGTTCGCCTACGACGTGCTCGCCGCGGCGACCGGGCGGGTCCTGTGGGCCGCGGAGTGGCCGGGATTTGCCCTCGCGGCGATCCCGGTGGCGGCGATCGCTTGGGCGTCCTACCGGCGGCGCGTCGGGGTTTTCGAAGGCGTGCTGCTGGCCGCCGCGGCGGTGTACGTCCCGATGGTCGTGCTCCGTCGGGTGGCGACCGGCCAGGCGTCTGCCGAGGCGGTCCGGTACGCCTACGTGCTCATGATGCTCGTGGTGCCGGCGCTCGTGCCGACGGTGAGGATCGGCCGCACCTGGGTGAAGGCTGCCGGAGTCGCCGTGGCCGGGATCGTGCTGGCAGGCAACCTGGTGACGCTGCGCGACGATCTCGAGGGGTGGGAGCAGATCGGGCGATCGAGCAGGCGGGTGGTCACCGCAGCGGCCGGCCTCATCGGTGCCGGGGAGCCGGCGCTCCCCAGTGCGTCGCCGGATCCGCCGCGCGACGGGCAGCTCACCGTGCAGGGCCTGCGGCGGCTGCTCGACGACGGGTGGCGGCCCGATCCGGGGGCGGCTCCCGAGGTGGTCGCCGAAGCCAGGGGGAACATCCGGATCCTCGCCCAAGACGGCTTCCGGACCGTGGCGCGCGGGCCCCGCACCGAGGCACCGCTCGACGCGCAGGGGTGCGCGTCGCTGCCCGACGGCGCCGGCATCGGCATGCGGGTCGTGCGCGCCGCGCCCATCTCCGTCGTCGGCGAGGAGGGTGCCGTCGCGGCCCTGGAATGGCGCGACTCCTGGGGAGTCGGTGTGATGGAGGTGGCGGTCGGGGCCGAGAGCAGGATCCTCTGGCTGACGGAACCGGGAGACGACCGGACCACCCTGTCGGTGACGGCACTCGGTGCCCCGCTGGTGGTGTGCGGCCTGCGCCGCTAGGTGTACTCACCCAGGAGCTCGAGGAGAGTATCCACGACCCTGTCGACGTCGCCGATCTCCATGCGGTTGTGGAAGGGCAGGCGGATCAGGCGGCGGCTCACGCTCTCGGTGACCGGGCATTCCGTCTGCCGGGCCGCGAACCTCCGCCCCCCGGGGCTGCTGTGGAGCGGCACGTAGTGGAAGGTCGCCTGCACCCCGCGGTCGCGCATCTCGACGAGCACGCGGTCTCTTATCTGCGGGTCGGGGAGCAGCACGTGGAACAGGTGATACCCCGGGACGCTGCCGGCCGTCACGGACGGCAGCGTCAGGCCGTACGCGGCGCCGGGCGCTTCGAGCCGCTCCAGGTATGCGTCGAAGACCGCCTTGCGCTTGCGGGTGATGCGCTCCCTGGCCTCGAGCTGCCCCAACAGGTAGGCCGCGTTGATCTCGCTCAGCCCGAATGACGACCCGGTGTCCTGCCACGAGTACTTGTCGACTTCCCCCAGCATGAACGCCCTGCGGTTCGTGCCCTTGTCGTGGAGCACGTGGGCCCGGGCCACGTCGGACTCCTCGTTCACGATGAGGGCCCCACCCTCGCCGCACACGAAGTTCTTCGTCTCGTGGAAGGACAACGTCGCGAAGCGCCCGAAGGTGCCGAGCGGCTTGCCGCGGTGGGTGGCGAACAGCCCGTGGGCGTTGTCCTCGATGAGGTCTGCCCGGCCTCCGACGTGCCCCAGCACGGCGTCGACGTCCGCGGCGATCCCACCGTAGTGGACCACCAGGATCGCCCGGGTGGTGTCGTCGACCAGCGCGGCGACGTGGTCCGGGTCGATCCCGAGCGTGTGCTCCTCTATGTCGGCGAACACGATCCCGAAGCCTTCCCTGGCGAACGCCAGCGCCGTGCTGACGAACGTGAACGACGGGACGATGACCGTGTCCCCGGGGCGCCGGTCGAGCAGCAGCGCGCTCATCTCCAGGGCGTCGGTGCACGACGTGGTGAGCAGGACGTCGGCTGCACCGTGGGCGTCGCACAACAGGTCGGACACCTGCTTCGAGAACGGTCCCGACGAGGACGTATGGCCGTGTTCCACCGCCTGGGCGATGTAGTCGAGCTCGCGGCCCTCGATGCTCGGGTGGTTGAAGCGAATCGGTTCGGTCATCGGGGACAGGCTACTGCCGGGCCGACCGGCGTCCCGGCGCGCTACCGTCCCGGCCGTGAGCGACACCCACCGTCACGATGCGGTAGCGGATGCGGTTGCCGCCGGCGACCTCGACCGTCTCGTGCGGCTCGTCGGCGGGCTCTGCTCGGCGCGCGAGTGGGACGAGGTGGTGCGGCTGCGCGACAGGTGCCGGGATGCCTTGGAGCGGGGACTGCAGCTGTGGCCCGCAGCCGAGTTCGCCGAATACCGGCTGGCGCTCGAAGCGCCCGCCCGGTACGCGGGACCGGTCGTGGTCGAGGGTGCCGGCCGGTTCGCGCTCGGCCCGCTGTGGGAGGTCGCGGCGAGCACCCACGAATGGTCGGAGCTGGCGCCACACGTCCCGCCCGGTCCCGCCCGGGCGATGGCCGCCCACGAACGTGTCGTGCGCGGCGAGGACCTCAGCGGGGACGACACCGTCGATCATCGCGTCCTCGATCTGCCGGGGGTGCTCCAGTCCTGGGAGCCTCGATACCAGGTGGCGGTGTTCCGTGCCGACACTGCGGATTTCCCGGCTCCGCCGCCGCCGCGGTTCGCGCCTCTGCGGGGCCTCACTGCGGGCGTGCCCTTGGAGGACGAGGAGAGCACGGAAGCCCTGTTCGATCTGGCGCGGGTGTGGGTCGAGCACTCCAACGGCTCGTGCGGGGTCGCCGCCGTGGAGGGGAGCGCCGAGTCTGCTCTCGCTGCGGTGGCCGACGGCGAGGTGGCGGCCGTCGAGGTGAGTGCCTCCGATGCGCTGGCGCACATGGCGTGGGCTGCGGCCGGCGGAGGCGCCTACGGGAGGCGCCGGGGGACTCCGGCGGGCCGTTTCGCGGCGTGGTGGGCGACCGCGGCGATGGCCGGGCTGGACTGGCCGCCGGACCCCGACACGCTGGGGTCGGCGGCGGCGGGCCTGCGCTGGCTCATGTGGGAGCCTCGCCGCGCCGTCGAGGGCTGGCGCCTCCACCTGGCGATCGAGCATCCGGCGGAGGGGATCGCCTGGGCGGTCTCGGCCGAGGACCACCGCCGGGACGAGGACGAACCGGGCTCTCCTCAGACTGCGTAGCCGACGGCGCCCATCTGGCGGCGGCAGCGCCGGACGATCCCGTCGATCTGCTGCGGTGAGAGATCGTCGCGCCACCTGCCCACGCTGGTCGAGTAGAGGTCGCGCCCCACGTTCGGGGCGTTGTTGTGGCGGGTGCCGTGGATGCTCGCGTTCGAGTCGTAGAACCGGACGACCTCGTCGCCGTACTGGAGGCCGAGGGCGTCGAAGATCGTCTTCAGCCCGGCGTCCCGGTCGGCGACGAGGTCCTCGTACCGGACGAGCGCGGTGCGGTCCGGGTGCCGGGAGGCGAAGCGCCGGAAGCGGGCGACGTAGGTCCCCCAGTGCCGGGCGACCGTGCGCACCGGCCGGTCGAACCCGCGCTTCAGCTGGCTGGCGAGCACGTCGCGCGGGTCGCGGACGATGAACACGTACGCCGACCCGGGCAGGTAGCGGTCCACGGCGCCCACCCGCGGGGTGTTCGCCTTGAAGCCGCTGAGGGATGCGCCTTCTCTCGTGCGCTTGCGCTCGACGACGGCGGCGGCCACCCGGAGCCGGTCGCGCAGGCCGCGGACTTTGTGCATCCCTTCGGCGTAGAGGCGCTGCAGCACGTCCACCGCCTCATCGGGCCCCACCCGGGCCTGTGAGCAGTGGACCAGGAACACGCCGATGCTCCTGGTCTCCGGGTCCTTGCGCAGGATCTCGGCGGGATCGCCGCGACCGGCGGCGAGTTCGATGGTGCGGATGGCCTCGGCGAGCGGCGGGAGCCCGAGCGGCATCAGCTCGTAGCCCATGGCGATGTCGGGGTGCGAGTCGAGGATCGTCGTGAGCAGCGTGGTGCCCGAACGCGAGTACCCGCAGGCGAATACGTGCTGCATGAGGCCATGTTGGCATGCTCGGCGACCCGCCGTGCCGGTAGGGTGGCCGGGTGCGGGCCGCCGTTGCGCTGGAAGAGATCGAGGCAGCTCGGGCCCGCGTGGGCCCGTGGATCCGCCGGACGCCGCTCGTGCCGAGTGACGTGCTGTCGGAGCGGCTCGGCCGCCGCGTGTCCCTGAAGCTCGAGATGCTCCAGGAGACCGGGTCGTTCAAGCCGCGCGGCGCGTTCAACGAGGTGCTCGGCCTCGACGAGAAAGCTCGCCGCCGGGGCATCGTCGGGGTGAGCGGCGGCAACTTCGCCCGCGGCCTCGCGTTCGCCGGAGCCGCTCTCGGCGTGCCGACGACCATCGTCATGCCGAGATCGACGCCGCGACACTCGATCGAGGCAACCCGCCGTCACGGCGCCCGCGTCGAGGTCGTCGAGTCCATCGCCGAGGCGTTCCGGCGTGCCGACGAGCTCGCGGAGGGCGGGCAGACCCCTCTCCATCCCTTCGACGATCCCGCGATGATGGCCGGGAACGGCACGCTGGGTGTGGAGCTGGTGGAGCAGGCTCCCGACGTCGGCGACGTGGTGGTGAGCATCGGCGGAGGGGGTCTCATGACCGGTGTCGCCTCCGCCGTCAAGGCTCTGCGTCCCGGCGCGCGGGTCTGGGGTGTGGAGACCGAGGGCGCAGACGCGATGCGCAGGTCCCTCGATGCCGGGCGGCTGGTGGAGATCGAGATCACGTCGATCGCAACCACGCTCGGGGCGCCGTGGGTGTCGGAGCGGACGCTGGCGGCCGCCCGGGAGCTGCTCGAGGACGTGATCGTGGTGCCCGACGCCGCAGCAGTGCACGCGATCGAGGCGCTCATGGACGCCGGCAAGGTGGTGCCCGAGCCGGCAGCGTCGTGCACGCTGGCCGCCGCGGAGGCGCTCGGCGATCGGCTCGGCGACCACGTGGTGCTGGTGCTGTGCGGCGGGAACGTGTCGTTCGCGGACGTCGTGGCCTGGCGGCGGCGTTTCGCGTGAGGTCGTTCAGGGAGCCAGGGCCTGGATTCCCGTCGTCGTGGTGGTCGTCGTCCTCACCACGGTGCGCCTCGGCGCGCACGTGGACATGAGCGTCACGGTGAGGAAGGAGATCACGACGAGGATGACGATCCCGGCTCGCACTGGGCGGTAGCGGGGCGCCGGCTCGGGATCGGGTGGATGGCTCGGGGGGCGAGCGGTCATCGCCCGCGCCACGCTAACCGGCCGGCACGGCCGGGGCCGAATCCTCGGGGCTCGGTTCGTCGGCGATGTGGTCCGGCAACTCGGACTCGAGGTTCCGTACCCGGGGGTGCACCCACCCGGCGATCGCCATGGTGATCACCCCGATGCCCGACAGGATCACCATCAGCGCTATCCCTCGGCCCGGGCCGGTGCCGATCACCGCTCCCACCGTGCCCGCCAGCGCTCCGTCGTCGGCCAGCAGCGGCTCGAAGACACGGTCGGCGAGTGGGCCCGCAGTGAGGATGGCGATCGGGCTGATCGCCTGGGAGATCATCCGCCGCAGGGCGAAGACCCGGCCGTGCACGGCCGGGTCGACTTTCACCTGCCAGATCACCTGGCTGGCGGTGTTGACGATCGGGACGATCGCCATGAGCAGGAGCATCCCCGCACCGATGAGGAGCACGGACGGGCGGAGGCCGGTGGCCACGACGCAGATCCCGCCGAGCGCGATCCCGCCGAGGATCCCGGGGATGCGCCGCTTCGGCCCTCCCCAGGCGCTCACCGCGAGGCTGCCGACCAGCATCCCGAATCCCGCCGCGGACAGGACCCCGCCGGCGACCGACTCACTGGAGAACGAGACGATGAGCGGGATGACGAGCACGTTGGTGAACGCCAGGACGAAGTTGACCCCGGCGTACAGGCCGAGCAGCCAGACGAGGCCGACCCGCGCTCTCAGGTACCTCCACCCGAGCCTGACGTCGTCCCAGATCGACGCGCCCGACATGTCGCTGCTTCGCTCCGGTCGCGGGAACCGGACCGCGGCCAGCGTGCCCACGGCAACCCCGAAGGTGGCCAGGTCGGCAACGAGGACGGCCCCCAGCCCGACCGTGGCCAGCAGCGCTCCGGCGATGGCGGGCGCCGACACCAGCGCGACCGCGTCGCTGACCTGCACCAGCCCGTTGGCGCGCCCGAGCTGCCGTTTGGGCACGAGGAGAGGGACCGCAGCCATCCAGGCCGGGGTCTGGATCGAGTTGCCGATGGCGCCGAGCCCGACGAGGGCGTAGATGTGCCAGATCTCGAGGTTCCCCGACATGTGGAGCAGCGCGATGCCCAGTGTGCCGACTGCGGCCGTCACGTCGGCTCCGAGCATGGCGAGCCGCCGGTCCCAGCGGTCGACGAGGGCTCCGGCGACGGGGGAGAGCAGCACGGCCGGGAGCGCCAGGAAGAGGCTGACCAGGGCGAGCTGGGTGACCGACCCGGTCTCCAGATACACCCAGACCTGAAGGGCGAAGCCGGTGAGCGCCGAGCCGACCACCGAGACCAGCTGGCCGGTCCAGACCATGAAGAAGGCGCGGGTTGGGACGGTGGTCATGGCGATCCCGGTGGTCGGAGGGAGCCTGACTCTATGTTGACATCATTCTGATGTCAACTCCATCACCACTCCAGTATGACCTCGACGACGTCGTCCGCAGCGCGCCCGGGCTGCTCGGCGGCCGGCTCGAGGGTGGGGCGTTGCCGTAGCGACCCGACGGCGGCGGCGACCTGCCAGACGAAGGCGGCGACGTCGAGGAGCACGACGAGGGCGAGCAGGGCGGCGGCGTCGGCCGCGGGGACCCTGGCCACGAAGTAGGCGAGCGCCAGGGCGTTGATCGCCAGGACCGCTCGCCACACTCGGTCGCCGCTCGCCGCCATGCCGTCTCCCCGTCTGCCCTATCCACAAGCGTACCGCATTCGGGGCCTCTTCGACACCCCAGAGCAGCAAGATCGACTACGCTGAGTAGGTACAGGGTGGTTGGAGGACCATGAACGGGACCGGCGCAGCTCGGCACGTGGCTCGCGCCGCGGTGGCATTGCTGGCGATCGCGGTGCTCTCGGCGTCGTGGGTCGGCCTCGGGCTGTGGCGGGCCTGGGGCAGCGTCGATCGGGTCCCCTTCGACACCGGCACGGCCCGCGAGGCGCTCGGGGTCCTCGCGGAGGTGGAGGTCGCCGAGCCGGATGCGGCAGAGCCGGAGGCCGCCGTCCCGGCCCCGGCTCCGGAGCCCGCGCTCCCCGAGACCGGGTGGCTCGCCGACGGGGTGACCCGGACCTTCCTGGTGATCGGAAGCGACCTCGAGGAGGGGATGACCACCGAGCGGGCCGACGTGATCGTGTTCGTGATCCTGCCCGGGAACGGGGAGCCACCCGTCATGGTGTCGCTCCCGCGCGATCTCTACATCCCCAATCCCTGCACGCGGGAGCCGAGCCGGATCAACGCCAACCTGAACGGCTGCGGCGACGCCGCCACCGGGCCCGAGCTGCTGGCGATCGCCGTCGAGGACTTCACCGGCATCCCGGTCGACCACTTCATCGCGTTCCGGGTAGGCGGGTTCGTCGAGGTCATCGACCGCCTGGGAGGCATGGAGGTCTGCCTCGACCACGCCGTGCGGGACGGCCCGGGCATGCCGGTGATACTCCCGGCGGGATGCACCCGTGCCGACGGCGAGCAGATGCTCGCCTGGGTCCGCTCCCGGCACACCCAGGAGCTCATCGACGGTGAGTGGGTCACGGTCCCGGGGGTGAACGACCTCCATCGGAATCGCCGCCAGCGGGAACTGCTCGTCGACATCCTCGCCGAGGTGGGCCGGTTCCGGTCGATCACCGAACTGACCCGGATGGCTGCAGACCTGGCCGACTCGTTCACGCTCGACGAGGACCTGTCCCTCGGGACCGCCATCGGGCTGGCCTGGGAGCTTCGGGGCCTCGGCGAGGACGACATCCGGCAGCCGGAGATCCCCGTCAGCGACTACGTCACCCCGGGCGGGGCGATGGTGCTCATCCCCGAGGCGTCGTTCGCCGAGGTGCTCGCCTCGGCGGGCGTGGCCCTCGCAGCAGGGTCATAGCCGGCCGATTCGGCTGCGACCGCGTACCACCTCGATGATCCGCTGTTGCTGCCCGTGCGTGAGCGCGGAGCCACTGGGCAGGCACAGGCCGTGCTCGAAGAGGCGCTCGGCGACGCGGCCTCCGATCTTACGACAGCCCCGGTACAGCGGCTGCAAGTGGAGGGGCTTCCAGACGGGGCGGGATTCGATGCCGGCGGCGGTCAGGGCGAGGCGGACCTCCTCGCTGGTTGCACCGAACTCGCCGGGATCGATGGTGACGGCCTGGAGATCGAAGTTCACGGGAGCGGCCCTCCGGAGCAGGCTGAGGATCACCGAAAGGGTCAGGGAATCCTTGCCCCCCGAAAGGGCGATGGCAAGGCGTTCACCTTCCTGGATGAGACCATACCTTGAG
>CAYXHU010000039.1:0-9118 GCA_964464675.1 uncultured Acidimicrobiia bacterium | reverse complement strand
CGAGCTCACCCCCGTTGGCGGCAGCGACCTGCTCGGCCACGACAATCCCGCCCCTGGGCACCCCCAGGACCAGCGGTCGGGCCCGGCGATGGTGGGCGAGATGGGAGGCCAGTTCCCGCCCGGCATGGCGGCGATCCCGGTAGGCCACCCTCGCAGCGTAGCCAGGCCGCTGCCGACGGATCCCGGCGCTACCCTCCCGGGCCGTGGGACGCCTCCTCCTCGTCGCCAACCCTGCCGCGTCCCGGTTCACCGGATCGACCCATCGCGACGTGGTCGAGATCCTCTCCGCCGGGTACGAGGTCGCCACGATCTGGCCCAACGGACCGGAGGAGGCGCGCCGAGCAGCCTCCCAGGCGGCGAAGCAGGGAGTCGACGTGGTCGCCGCCATGGGTGGCGACGGCATCGCCCACCGCGTGGCGAACGGGATCGCCGGTACGGACACCGCCCTTGCCGTGATCCCGGCGGGGACCACCAACGTGGTGGCGAGCATCATCGGGCTCCCCGGAAACCCGAGACGGGCAGCCCAACACGTGCTCGGGGGTCGAATCATCACGATGCCGGCACTCCGGGTGACGGCCGAACCCGGCGAGGACGGTGACCTCGTGTTGTTCTCGGCCGGAGTCGGCCTCGACGCCGACGTCGTCGCGACGGCCGAGCGCGACCCGATCCGCAAGATGGGCTTCGGCCCGGTCCACTACGCCCGCAGCGCACTCTCGGTGCTGCTCCGGGACTATGGGCGGGCCCGGCCCACCCTCCGGGTCGCGGCCCCCGGCCGCCGGGCGGACGCAGTCGCCGTCTTCGTCCAGCTCCACGACCGCTACACCGACGTGGCCCGCATCCCGATGCGCCTCACCACCACTCGGAACGCGGGCATCACCGCGCTGATCGTGAGCCGCGTGACGCCTGCCGTGGCCGCGCGGGTGCTGACGCGCGGCCTCACCCACCGCGAGCTGCACCGGATACCCGGCATCGACGTCTGGCAGGGCGTGGCCGGCCTGACAGTCCGCGCCGAGCCGCCGGCCCGGTATCAGGCGGACGGGGAATTGCTCGGAACTGCCGGCTGGGTCGAACTCGCTCCGTCGCCGCGCCGGCTGCTCGTGCTGACCTCAGCGTAAGAGGGCCTTGGCAACCGTTCTCTCTGCGGCGAGCTTCCCCGCACCGAGCGGCTCCAGGATCCCGAGTTCGGTGACGACGGCGCTCACGGACCGCAGCGGCACGGGCTCGAACTGGCCGGCGGCCGTCCCGGCCGCCACCGCCCTCTCGAACAGCGGAGCGGGAAGCGCCTTGTCTATGGAGGCCACCAGGTATACGGGGACGGAGAAGAACCGGGCGCGTTCTGCGATGGCGGCGGTGCCGACCGCGTTCATCGCCGCATCGGGCCCGACGGCCGCCGCACCGAAGATCACGAGGTCGATCCCGGGCACGGCGTCGGCGACCTGATCGTCCGGGATCACCTCGACGCGCAACCCGGCGGCCGCCAGGTCGGCGGCCAGTTCGATCCCCTCGCCGTAGGGCATCGTCTCGGCGCACGCCACGGAGAAGGACCGCGAGTCGCCGGCCAGGATCAGCAGGTCGCGGACCGACCCCGAGCCGCCCGCGGTGAGCACCGTGGAACCGGCCGGGACCAGGGCGGCGCCCACCTTGCTGAGCACGGACGCGGATCTGGCCATGCGTTCCGCGGTCGCCCGCAGCTCCGCCGCCAGCAGCTCGGGTGGATCGGCGAGGTTGAGGAAGACGGTGTTCACGATGGTGACGAGCGGAGCGATCGCCGGCTGACGCTCGAGCAGCTCCAGGGAGACCTCCTTCACCGCCCTGGGGTAGGCCTCCGGGGCGTACTTGCCGATCGAGTCGACGAGGTCGGCGAGGTTGGTCGCAGCGAGGCTTCCGGCGGCCGCAGCCCCGGTGATCGGCGCTCTGGCGATGGCGGCGAGACGCCGCCAAGACGGCCACTCCCTCCATTCGGTCATGTCGGACCACCCCGGCCGGAGGCCCGCCGCAGGCTGGCCTCCGCCTTGGTGACGTCCACGGCCAGGCCGGCGAGCGTGGCCGCCAAGGATGCCCGCTCCCAGATGATCTCCCGCATCGGTGCCCCGAGCCGGCGCTGGAGCTCCGTGGCCAGCACGTCGGCGGCGGCGGCCCGCTGCTCGAGGTCCACCGGTGGATGCGGGCCGGCGAGCCTCGGAACCTCCCGCTCCATCGTGGCGATCGCCTCGCCGAGCGACGCCTCCAGCACCGCCGGCGTGAACGCGTCGCGGATGCGCGCTCCGAACGGCCCGCCTGCCTCGGCGGCGATCCTGCCCACCAGGTCCTCCAGGCTGCACAGCACCTCTTCGACGATGCCGCGACCGGAGCCGCTGAGGGCGACCGCGGTGACCGTGGCCTCGACGATCTCGTCCCAGCGCTCTTCGAACGAGAGAGACCCGCCGCGGCGGAGACCTGCGGCCTCGGCGAGGTCCCGGGCGGTCCGCCGCGTCTCGGCGAGCATCCGCCCGAGCCGCACCCGCTTGGCCTCGAACCGCTCCGCGAGGTGAGCTGCGAGCGCATCGACCCCGATGGGCCCTGCACCCGGAGGGTCGGCGGCGACCGGGAAGACGACCGGGCTCTCGATGCCGTCGTCGTTGAGCAGGCGCACGAGATCCTCGACGACCCTGGGAAGGTCGGCGGCCGGGATCCGGTCCACCTGGTTCAACGCGAACACGAACTGCTCCGCCGAGTCGGACATCCGGCGTACGAACTCCTCGTGGAGCACGGGCTCGGCGTACTTGGACGGATCGAGCACCCAGATGATCCCGTCCACCTCGGGGAGCAGCGATTCCACCGTGAGCCGGTGGGTCATCTCCACGCTGTCGACGTCGGTCATGTCGATCAGGGCCAGGCCCGGGAAGCGCCGCTGGCCGACCGCCCGGCTCACTCCGACCCTGTCGAGGAGCTCGTGGACGGCCGGCTCCGCGTCCTCCGGGATCCATGCCAGAGGAACCGCGGTGTGAGGCCGTACGGCGCCCACGGAAGCGACCCGCTCACCGGCGAGCGCGTTGAGCAGGCTCGACTTGCCCGATCCGGTCCCCCCGACGATGGCGATGACCAGCGTCGCGCCCGGGAAGCCGGGCCTGAGCCGCATCTGGACGGCGGTGCGGCGGGCGGCCTCCACCTGGTCGTCGCTCACCTGGCCTTCTGCCAGCGCGACGACCAGGTCGAGGCCGTCCACGATCGTCACGGCGTCGCTCACCCTGCTCCCTCCCCGAGGTCCACCGACACCCGCTCGAGGATCCCCGAAGGGGACCCGGTGCCGGTGACGGCCAGGAACCGGCCCGAGTCGAGCTCCAGTACCTCCCGGAGAGCAGCGATCAGCTCGAGACGAGCCTCCGGGAGTGCTCCCGGCATCCGGTCCAGCCTCCGGGCGATCCTGCCGCCGGGACGACGGGCCGGGTCGAGGGCTCCTGCGGCCAGCGCCCGTGCCAGGGTTCGAGCCCGACGCCGCCGGAACCAGCGTCCCGTGACGGCGGCCGCTTCCTCCTCGAGCCCTCGATACCACTCGACACACCGGTCCCGGGCCTGGGACACCGCCCCGGGCCCGTGCGACCACAAGCCCGGGGAAGCCGACAGGAGCGCCTTGCCGGTCTCCCCGGCCTCCCAGGACGCGGCCGCGGCTCGCGCCGCCTTGCCGGCGCGCCGGGTGACGACGGCGGCGAGGTCCGCCGCCATGGCCTCGGGGTCACCCGCCAATTCGGCGAGGTCTCCGGATGTGATGTCGGCCGCCAACTGGTCGGCCGCGGCCCGGTACGCCAACCGGGCAGGATCCACGAGGCGATGGCGTTCCACCGCCTCGTCGATGACGTCGGAGCGCACCGAATCCAGCAGCGATCGCAGCCGCACGAGCGAGGCGCCGGTCACCCTGCGCAGCACTTGTGCCCGCTGCTCGGCTCCGCCGAGGGCCTCGAGGTCCTTGCGGATCCCCGACACCCATTCACCGGGCAGGCCCGAGGGGCCGGCCGGCCCCTCGGAGACCACGATCACCGGTTCGGTGCCGCGCGTCCCGACGAGGCCTTCTCCGGCGAGGCGCTCGGTGAAGTCCTCCACGATGGGACGCTGAGCCGCCGGAGCCTCCGGAAGACGGTTGAGCACGTAGGTGGTCGGGAGCCGCCGATCCGCCGCGGCCCGGATGAGATCCCAGGCGACCACATCCGCATACCGCAATCCGGTGACCACCACAATGCAGACGTCGGCGGCCGCCACCGTCTCGGCGGCGGCCGGACCGGCGCCAGGCGGCGGTGTGTCCACGAGCACGATCCCCTCCGGGGGCCGGGGCCCCGAATCGACGAGCCTGCCGCCGAGACGGCCGAGCAGCCGATCGACCGTGCCGGGGAGGACGTCGCCGCCCCAGACCACCGGATGCCGGGTTGTCGGGCGAAGCAGTCCCGCCGCCGACACTTCGTCGCCGGCGAGGGAGTTCACCAGGGTCGACTTCCCGCTCCCCGACGGTCCCACCACGGCAACGACCAGCGGCCCGCGCCGCGATGCCAGACGAGGCGCCAGGTAGTCACCGGCCAGCCTCCGGGCAGCGGTACGCCGGGCCTCGGCCTCCGGACCAGCCAGGTGCAGCGACAGCGACCCGAGGCGTGCCGCCAGACGTTCCAGGGTGCCGACGAGCGAGCCGCGGTCCGTCATGGGCCGATTGTGGCAGGTTCGCGCCGAGCGGTGCGCCGGTCACCACGGATCGTGTCACACCCGAGCGATACGGTGAGCCGCATGAACCGAGTACGTCACCTCCCCACCCTCACGCCGGAACTCACGGGCACGGTCGCGGTCGACGGGACCGTGGTCACCATCACCGACCTGGCGGTCGAGGACGCCGGACTCGCCCGGCTACTCGCCGGGCGTCCGCCGGAAGAGCGCTCCGATCTGGTCGTCCGGGCACTCGAGGTGGGAGCCCGCAGCCTGCTCACCGCCGGCATCGGAATCGACGTCGAAGCGATCGACTCGCGAGTCCGCCGCATCACCGAGGAGGCAGAGCGTCGGGTCGCCCAACTCATCGAGGACGGCCGGGCGGCCTTCGCCGCCTCGTTCGATCCCGAGCAACGCTCCTCGCTGGTCGCCCGCGCCATGGCCGAGTTCACCCAGTGGCGCGACGCGACCCTCTCGGGCCTCGACCCGGACCGGTCAGGCACCGCGACCGCATTGTTCCTCGAGCGTCTCGCCGGGCTGCTGGGGCCGGACGGTGCCCTGGAGCAGCGCATCAACGAGTTGCTCGACCCCAACGCCGACGGCACGGTGGTGGCGCGCCTCGCGTCCACCATGGACGAGCGTCTCGGCGAGTTGCGCGACCTGCTCCTCTCGGATCGTGGCAGAGCCGAGGGCCGCTCCGAGGAAGCTCGCAGGGGCACGGCTCAGGGCTTCACCTTCGAGGACCGGGTCGAGGAATGGCTCCGCTCCGAAGCGGCCGCCATGGGCGGCTGCGTCGTGGAGCGCACCGGCGACCGGGCCGGAGCAGTCCACAACGCGAAGGTGGGCGATTTCGTGTTCACCCTGCCGGATGGGCTCCGGGTGGTCGTCGAAGCGAAGAACCAGGCCACGGTGGGCCTCGCCGGCAGGGACGGGGTGCTCGAGGAGCTCGACCGCGCCATGGACAACCGGGCCGCCGTCGCCGCCGTCTGCGTGTCGGCCCGCCCGGCCTTCCCCGCGGAGGTGGGCAGGTTCGGCGTCTACGGAGATCGTGTCCTCGTCGTCGACGAGGACGACGGCACCCTGCTGGCCGTGGCACTGCGATGGGCGGCGGCGACGGCGCGTGCCCGGCTGGCGGGACACGCCGCAGCCCTGGATCCCGCCGAGCTCCTGGAGCGGATCGAGCGAGTCCAGGCGCTGGGCACCCGCATCAGCACCGCGCAGCGCCAGCTGACCGGGGTGCGCGACGCAGTTGCCGGGGTGAAGGAGCTGCTCGGAACGCTCCGATCCGACCTGCTCGATCTGGCCGACGATCTGCATCGTCGGCTCTCCCGGGCGGAGGCCTGAGGGCCCGGGAAATGCCAGGCCCAGACGGCACCCGGCCGTAACCTGCGCCTGCCGGCGGTCGGGAGTGCCGCCGACGCACCGGCAGCGTGCGACGGGGAGCCGAGCAGGTGGACATCAGCCGTTTCAGCCGCGAGGCATTCGAACTCACCGGGAATCCTCCAGAACGCCGGGCTGCCCTCGACGAGGAGGACGTGATCGTCTCCAGGCTCGCAGCCGTGATGCAGCTGCGCGATCCGAGCCTCGCCGAACACGCCCACCGCACCGCCGAGATCGCCTGCGCCATCGGTGCCGACCTGGGGCTCGAAATCGAGCGCCTCGACCGCCTGTACACCGCAGCGCTGCTCCACGACATCGGGAAGCTCGGCGTCCCCGAAGCGATCCTGTGGAAACCCGCCGGCCTGTCGAAGGGCGAGTGGAAGGTGGTCCGCACCCATCCCGAGTCGGGGCACCGCCTGGTCGCCGACGTGGTGCACCGGGACGTGGGCGCCTCCATCCTCTACCACCACGAGCGGGTCGACGGTGAGGGGTATCCGTTCGGGATCTCCACCAGAGGCCTCCCCACCCTGGTCCGCATCGTGCAGGTCGCCGACGCCTTCGATGCCATGACCAGCGACCGCCCCTACCAGGGGCCGGTGCCCATCGACATAGCGCTGGCGGAGATGGCTCGCTGCTCGGGAACACAGTTCGATCCCGAGATCACCGCTGCCCTCGCCAGGGTCTACGAGCATCATCGCGGCATGCGGGCGCACCTCGAGCATCTGCGTCTTCCGGCGGACCCACCGGGAGAGCATCCCGGGACCCCGCCCCCCGTCCCGCCCGGTGGGCTCATCGGCACCCCGCCTCCGAAGAGTTCGCACTCACCCCCCGCGGAAATGGGCGAGGCGAGACCGACGTTGATCAGGCTCCGGGATCTGCGAGCTTGACCCCGACGCCGCGCACCGTCCTCAGGTAGCGGGGTTCGGCCGCGGTCTCCCCCAGCTTGCGGCGCAACCACGACAGGTGCACGTCGATCGTCTTCGGGTCGGCACCCTCGCCGCGGCCCCACACCTCCGCCATGAGCTCCTGCTTCGACACCACCCGGTTGGGGCGCTGCGCCAGCGCGTGGAGGAGGTCGAACTCCTTGCGCGACAGTTCGATCAACCGGCCGTCCACCCGTGCTTCGCGTGCCGCAGGGTCGATCGCCAGCCCGCCGATCCGCAGCGGCGACCATTCGTCGCCGCCGCCGGCGTCGGCGAGGCGCCGAATGGCAGCCTGCACGCGTGCCTGGAACTCGGCGATGTCGATGGGAGCGGAGAGCACGTCGTCGGCGCCGTCGCCGAACGCGTCGGCCGGTGACTCGCCTTCGGGAACGAGGGCCAGGACGGGGATGCTCCCCACCGCCCGGATCATCCCGACGAACTGCCTCGTCTCCATGTCCGGGAGGGGAAGCTCGACGAGCACCGCGTCGCACGCCTCCTCCAGGGCTTGTTCGACCCCGGCGAGGCCGGTGGACGCCGAAGAGACCCCGTATCCCCGATCGAGGAGGTCCGCGGTGCAGGACTCCCGAGACCGGTGGTCGGCCGAGACGACGACGACGTTGGTCTGATAGGTCGGCCCGAGCATGCCGTTCCCATCGGACGGAACAGGACCGGCCTTGAGCATCGCCTGACCGAGCCTTAGCAGGCCCGCAAGGCCGAGGCGCTCACCCTTGGAGCAGAGCCGCCGCAGAGCGGCCCTCGTCACATTGCTCCAGCAGCGGGCACCAACGGCACCATGGGCCGGCCGACCGCTCCAGGGGTGATCCCTCCCATGCCTGTCGGAGAGCGCCGGCCACAGCCGAGACCCTGTCGGCCACCGCCTCTACGTCGTCCCGGGTCGGAGCCGACTCGATCCGTTCGCCGCTCGACACCGAGACCGCCTCGAGCCGGACCGGCAGCTCGCCACGCTCCATGGCCCACAGCAGCGCGTAGAAGCCGAGCTGCGGTTCCGGTTCGCCGAGGCTCCCGGTCTTCCAGTCGACCAGGCGCACGCCTCCGCCCTCCTCGAACACCGCGTCGACCGAGCCCCGCAGGGTGAGCGCGGGAGCCGGTTCCACCTCGAGATGCACTTCGGCGCCCGCGAAGCCGTCGGCGCCCAGAGACCGGAACCGGTCGTACAGCTCCCCGACCTCCTCGATGACTCTCCCGAGCTCGGACGGCTTCACTCCCAGCGCGGCGAGCTTCTGATTCATGCCCGAGCCGATCTCCTCGCGACAGGCTGCCGAGAACCCTCCCGGTTCTATCGGGCCTCGGCTCAGGTGACGAGCGAAGATGCGGTGCGCCAGCCCCCCCACGAACGAGCGCCGGGTTTCGACCGGGTACTCACCCCGAAGCCGCCCGGCGGCCTGCTCCGGGCACCTGGCGAACGTGATGTACAACGATGCCGAGATGGTGAGCGGCTCGCCCGGCCGCACCGGGGGCAGAACGATCGGCGGGTCCAGCACCCTCTGATGGTATCGAGCCGTCTCCACCGAACGTGCCGCCTGCGGACGGCGCAGGGCTACACTGGCCGCTCGCTGCGACCGCGCATCTCTATGCCCCGAGCCTTGCGAATCGCCATCCTCGCCGTCCTCGCCCCCATCGCCATCGTGGTGTGGGGCACGGTCGTCTTCGCCATGGACAGGGTCAGCAACCGGGGCGAGGTCCTCGGCGAAGTCAGCGTCGCCGGCGTCCAGCTCGGGGGCCTGGAGGAATGGGAAGCGCGCCTCGCCCTGCTCGAGCTCGAGTACGAGTTGGCGGCACAGCCCATCGAGGTGATCGTCGAGGGAACCTCCTACCCGTTGTTCCCGTACGAGGCCGGTTACACCCTCGACCGCGAGGGCATGCTGGAGGCCGCGCTCGGGAACGGGCGCACCGGGGATCTCCCATCACAGTTCAGATGGTGGCTGAGTCACTTCGCCGGAGACGATGCGACCGTTGAGGTGGTCGCATCCGTCGACACGTCGCTTCTCGGCCCATACTTCGATCGGTGGCAAGAAGAGGCGATCGCGGCTCCTCCGTTCGAGGGCAGCGTGTACGTCGAGAACGGGGAACTGGTGGGCCTGTACCCGCGGGCCGGGGTGGGGATCGACCGCGCCGCGACCGCCGAGCTCATC
>CAYXHU010000038.1:0-9154 GCA_964464675.1 uncultured Acidimicrobiia bacterium | reverse complement strand
GTGCCGCTCCAGACCGTGCCCACCGACGAGAATCGCGCCTATCTGGCCACCAAGGCGGCCAAGATGGGGCACCTCATCGACCTGGAGTTCGGCGGCGATGCCTGAGATCGTTCCTGGATTCGACGGCTCGGGCCTGAAGGTCGCGGTCGTCGTCAGTGAGTTCAACGCCTTCGTGACGGACGGATTGCTCTCCGGGGCGCTCGACGCGCTCGGCCGTGCCGGCGTCTCCGATCCGACCGTGGTGAAGGTGCCCGGGGCATTCGAGTTGCCGGTAGTGGCCAAGGCACTCGCCGAGAGCGGACACGACTGCGTGGTGGCGCTCGGTGCGGTGATCCGCGGCGAGACCGACCACTACTCCCTCGTCGCCAACGAGTGCGCCGCCGGCCTCCGCCAGGTGGCGGTGGCCACCGGGGTGCCGGTGAGCCTCGGAGTGCTCGCCGCGGAGCGGGCAGAACAGGCCAGGGAACGGAGTCTGCCGGGAGCCGGCAATAAGGGCGCCGAGGCGGCCGAGGCAGCGATTCGGACGGCGCTGGCCATCAGGGCAGTCCGGGGCGAATGACACTCGTGTAGTAGCGTCCGGGTCGTGACGACCACCGTGCCGCCGCTGCGCCGTGCCCTGAAGCGTGCTGCACCCGGGCTCGCCGTCGAGCGCGAGTTGTGGGAGCAGGGATGTGACGTCGTCGCCGGCATCGACGAGGTGGGGCGGGGCGCCTGGGCCGGCCCGCTCACGGTGGGGGTCGCGGTGCTTCCCAAGGATCGGCGTGTGTACAAGGTGCGCGACTCGAAGATGCTCACCGAGGCCGAGCGCGAGGCGCTGTTCGAACGTGTCGCCGGGTGGGTGGCCGCCTGGGGGGTCGGCCATGCCTCGCACTCCGAGTGCGACGAACTGGGGATGTCCGAAGCGCAACGCCTGGCGGCCCGGAGAGCTCTGGAGACTCTCGGGATCCAGCCGGGCGTCGTTCTGATCGACGGGTCCTGGGACTTTGTGGGGGGCGCGACGCGGCGCATCGTGAAGGGCGATGCCACCTGCTTGTCGATCGCCGCGGCCTCGATCCTCGCCAAGGTCACCAGGGATCGGATCATGCGGGCCGAGGCGGAGCACTACCCGAACTGGTGGTTCGAGTCGAACAAGGGGTACCCGGGCCCTCGCCACACCGCGGCGCTCCAGTGGTACGGGCCGAGCGCCATCCACCGCCGCTCGTGGTCGTTCATGGACGGGCTCGCCATGGCGGGAGTGGCTCGCTATCGCCGACCGGAGCCACAGGGGAGGCTCTTCGAGCCGGAGTGACGGCGCCCCGCCCGCCACCTGCTGCGGCGGGCGGGACCGGATGAAGAGTCGCGCGCTACGCGGCCGTCGCTCGCAGCATCCAAGCGGTCTTCTCGTGGGTCTCGATGCGGACGGTCGCCAGATCGGCGGTTGCCACGTCGCCGGCGGCCTCGGCCGCCTCGACCACCGTCCGAGCGGTCCTGGCTGCCGCCTCGTGGCCCTCGGCGAGACCGCGGACCATCGCCATGGCCTCGGGGGTGTCTTCGCTCTCGGTGATCTTCGTCAGCCGAGAGAACTCGGAAAAGCTTCCCGGGGCGGGATGGCCGAGAGAGCGGATACGCTCGGCGATCTCGTCCACCGCGTCACGCAATTCGATGTACTGCTCCTCGAACATGAGGTGCAGGCTGCGGAACATCGGTCCTGTGACGTTCCAGTGGTAGTTCTGGGTCTTCAGGTAGAGCGTGTACGTGTCGGCGAGGAGATGCCCCAGGTGGTCGGAGATCTCCTTGCGTGCCGAGTCGGCGATGCCGATGTTGACGTCCATTCCTCAACCTCCTGGGTTGCTGCGCGGTCTCACCCCGAGTATGCCACCTGGAGCGCGGCATCCGATCCGAGCGGCGACGAACGCTCAACCTGCCCGGGGAGGTTCGGTCCGGGAGGTCGCCGAGCCAGGGCCGGCCGTACCTTGACCGCGGGCGGGGGACCCGTATACTCCTGGCCACAACCGATACGACAAGTGGAGGCGCTGCTTCCCACCCGGCCACCCAATGGTGCGTCGCGGTCCTGTGACATGAGGAGACGGCAGCGTGATGCCGTCTCTTTTTTGTCGCCACCCGAGGAGGTCAATCCATCACACAGGAACTGCGTGTCAACGACCGAATCCGGGCCCGAGAGGTCCGGCTGGTCGCCCCAGACGGTTCGCAGATCGGGGTCAAATCGATCGAAGAGGCCAGGTGGCTGGCCGACCAACTCGAACTCGACCTCGTCGAGGTGGCTCCCGCCGCCCGGCCCCCGGTGTGCAAGATCATGGACTACGGCAAGTACAAGTACGAGCAGTCCGTGCGCCAGCGGGAAGCCCGCAAGAAGCAGACCCGCACCGTCATCAAGGAAGTCAAGTTTCGCCCCAAGATCGACTCTCACGACTACGACGTGAAGAAGCGGCGGGTCGAGGAGTTCCTCGGGGAGGGCGACAAGGTCAAGGTCACCATGATGTTCCGTGGCCGGGAGGTGACCCACCCGGAGATTGGGGAGCGCATCCTGCGCCGCCTCGCCGGGGAGGTCGAGGAGTTGGGGACGCTGGAGCAGTCCCCGCGGCTCGAGGGCCGCAACATGACGATGCAGCTGGCACCGCTCCGGCGGCAGCGCCAGGACGCGGAGGCCGCCCCGGAGGCATCGGGCGCCGTCTCCGAGGAATGAGGAGAGAGCACATGCCGAAGGCGAAGACGAGGCGTTCCGTCGCGAAACGGTTCAAGGTGACCGGATCGGGCAGGATCCGCCGCGAGCAGGCCGGAGCCAAACACCTCAAGGTGGGGAAGACGAGCCGGCGGCTGCGCCGCCTCAAGGGTGACGAAGACGTGTCGCGCGGCGACCGCACCCGTGTGGCGCGCATGCTGGGACGCTAGGAGGTCGAACGATGGCACGGGTCAAGCGTTCCGTGCACGGCCGCAAGAGCCGTCGCAAGGTCATGGAGCGATCCTCCGGGTACAAGGGCGCCCGGGGCAGGCGTTACCGGGCCGCCAACGAACAGGTCATGAACGCCATGCAGGATGCCTACCGGGACCGGCGGGCACGCAAGGGCGAGTTCCGCAGGCTGTGGATCTCCCGCATCAACGCGGCGGCCCGCATGCACGGCACCACGTACTCGCGGTTGATGGCCGACCTCAAGGCCGCGCAGATCGACGTGGACCGCAAGATGCTCGCCGACATGGCCGTCAACGATCCGGAGGCCTTCGGGGCCCTGGTGACCCAGGCATCGGAGGCTGCCGACGGCTGACGCGGGCGAGCCGATCCGCTCTCCGCAGAATCGGCGGATAGTCGAGGCGATGAAACTGCACCGGCGGCGTGGGCGACGCGCCGCCGGGCTCGCGCTCGTGGAGGGCCCGCACGGGGTCGCCGAAGCGGTCGACGCCGCGTTCTCGGTCGTCAGGGTGTTCCATGTACCGGAGGACCGAGCCGGCCGGGAAGTGGCCGTACGCTCGGGTGCCGAAGCCGTCGCGGTGACCCCGGCCGTGCTGGCCAGATTGTCCACGACTGAGACTCCCCAGAGCCCGGTCGCAATGGTGGCGGTCCCGCGCGTACCGCTCCCGGACACGGGGGACGTCCTCGTCGCCTGGGGGGTCGGCGACCCGGGCAACGTGGGGACGCTGATCCGCACCGCCGCGGCGTTCGCGATGAGCTTCGCCTCAGGGCCTGGCAGCGCCGATCCGTGGTCGCCGAAGGTGCTCCGGGCTGCGGCGGGCGGCCACTTCCACACGATCGTCGCCGAGATCGCCAGCCTGGAGGAGTTGGGGGACCGACGGCTCGTCGCGACCGTGCCCGTGGGAGGCGCGGCGGTGTCCGGGCTCCCGGACGGCCCCTTGGGCATCCTCGTCGGCGACGAGGCGGCGGGGTTGCCCGATGAGGTGATCGCGGCCGGCGTCCGTGTGACGATCCCGATGCCCGGAGGCACCGAGAGCCTCAACGCCGCGGTTGCAGGGGCGATCGTGGCTTACGAGGCGTCCCGGCGGTGCGCCGGGGGTGTCATCGCGGACCGCTAACCTCGCTCACCATGAGCCTGGAGCAGCAGCTGTGCACCATCGAGGCGGAGGCGCGCCGTCGGATCGGCGACGCTGAGACGGTCGCCGAGCTCGATGCGCTGGAAGCCGAGATCGTCGGGCCACAGTCGGATGTCGCCATGGCGAGGCGCGGGCTGCGCGACGTGCCGGCGGAGGATCGGCCGGCGATCGGGCGTCTCGTCAACGAGGTGGCCACCGGCCTGGGCGCTCTCCTCACCGAGCGGCGGGAGGCTCTCGCCGCAGTCGAGACCGAGGCCCGGCTCGTCGAGGAGCGGATCGACGTGACGCTCCCGGGACGGGCTCCGGCGCGCGGCACGGCGCACCTGGTGATGCAGGTGACCCAGGAGATCTCCGACATCTTCGTCGGCCTCGGCTACACGATCGCCGGGGGCCCGGAGATCGAGACGGCGTTCTACAACTTCGATGCCCTGAACACGCCGGTGTGGCACCCGTCGCGTCTCGAGAGCGACACCCTCTACGTCGCGCACGGCGACGATCCCGAAGGGGTCTTGCTACGCACCCAGACCTCTCCGGTCCAGGCCCGCTACATGGAGCAGCACGATCCCCCGGTCTACATCGTCGTGCCGGGCCGGTGCTTCCGGCGCGACGCCACCGACGCCACCCACACTCCGGTCTTCCACCAGATGGAGGGGCTGGCCGTGGATGAGGGGATCACGTTCGCCGACCTGAAGGGCACGCTGCGCTACTTCGTGAGGGAGTTCTTCGGTCCTACGGTGCGCACCAGGTTCCAGCCGCACTTCTTCCCCTTCACCGAGCCGTCCGCCGAGCTGGCGGTGTCGTGCTTCGTTTGCGACGGCAGCGGGTGCCGCACGTGCGGGAACACGGGGTGGATCGAGCTGCTCGGTTGCGGCATGGTCGATCCGAACGTGTTCGGAGCCGTCGGCTACGACCCGGAAGAGGTCTCCGGGTTCGCCTTCGGAGTCGGGATCGACCGGCTGGTGATGATGCGCCACGGGGTCCCGGAGTTGCGGCTCTTCTTCGACCCCGACCTGCGTGTCCTGGAGCAGTACCCATGAGCGTGTCGCTGCGCTGGATCGAGGAGTTCGTGGACCTGCCCACCGACGACCCGGACGAGATCGCCGCCGCGCTCGTCGGCTTGGGCATCGAGGTCGAGAGTGTCGAGCACGTCGACGTGGACTTCAGCGGTGTGATCGTCGCCGAGGTCCTCGAGGTGATGCCCCATCCGGACGCCGACACGCTGCGGGTGGTTCGCCTCGACACGGGGAGCGGCGAGCACACCGTCGTCTGCGGGGCCTGGAACTTCGAAGCCGGGGCGGTAGTGCCGCTCGCCGTGGTGGGTGCGGTGCTCGCCGGCGGCCTGGAAGTGGGGGAGCGCGAGATCCGCGGGGTCACGTCTCCGGGCATGATCTGCTCCGAGGCGGAGCTGGGCCTGGGCGACGACGCCTCCGGGATCCTCGTGCTCGGAGATGGATACGCTCCGCTCGGCGCCGACTTCGCTGCGACGCTTCCGTACCCGGACGTGCAGTTCCATCTCGAGATCACTCCGAATCGATCCGACGCGATGTCGGTGTACGGGATCTCCCGCGATCTCGCCGCGTTGTACGACGTGCCGCTGCGCACGCCGGTGCACGTCGTGGCCGAATCGGGCCCGCCCACCGGGGGGCGGGTGGTCGTCGAGGATCCGGAGGGGTGCCCTCGGTTCACGGCGCGGGAGATCCGCAACGTGGCGATCGGGCCTTCACCGTTGTGGATGCGGCTGCGGCTGCGTGACGCAGGGGAGCGGGCCATCAGCAACGTGGTGGACGTCACCAACTACGTGATGCTCGAGTACGGCCAGCCGATCCATGCGTTCGACCTCGACCGGATCCGCGACGAGACGCTGGTGATCCGGCGCGCCCGGCCCGGAGAGCGGCTCACCACCCTCGACTCGGTCGACCGCGAACTCCACCCCGACGACATCGTCGTCTCCGGGGTGGACCATGCCCTGGCGCTCGCCGGGATCATGGGGGGCGAGGAGTCCGAGGTGTCGGAGGACACGACTCGCATCTTCCTCGAGGTCGCCCATTTCGACGCGCCCCGCACCCTGTTGTCCGGCAAACGCCACAACCTGCGCACCGAGGCCGTGGCACGTTTCGAGCGAGGAGTGGACCCGGCTCTGCCTCCGGTGGTGTCGGCGAGAGCGGCGGCTCTCATCGCCGAGCTCTCCGGAGGAGAAGTGGCGTCCGGCTTCATCGATGTTTACCCGGATCCCATCGAGCCGTGGACGGTCGGGCTGCCGGCCGGTGAGGCCCGGCGCCTGCTCGGGGTGGATATCCCGCCCGAAGAGGCGGCCGGATTGCTGGAGCGGCTCGGCTTCTCCGTCGCCGGGTCCGACCCGATGCAGGTCACGGTGCCCACGTTCCGGCCCGACGTCACCCGGCCCGCCGACCTGGTCGAGGAGGTGGCCCGCCTGTACGGCTACGACCGCATACCGGAGCACCTCCCGATGGGCGTCGGCGGCGGGGTCCCCGAATGGGAGCAGCGCAGGCGCAAGGTGCGAGAGACCATGGTCGGAGCGGGCTACTTCGAGATCATGTCGTATTCGTTCATCGGCCCGGCGCACATGGAGGCCCTCGGGTTGCCGGAGGGGGACCCTCGCCACGACACGATCGCGGTGCGCAACCCCCTCAACGACGAAGAAGGGCTGATGCGCACCACCATGCTGCCGGCCGTGCTGAACGCCGTCCGGGTGAACCAGGCCCGCCATGCCGAGGACGTCGCGGTCTTCGAGATCGGGCACGTCTACCTGGCCTCAGCAGACGTGCTGCCCGACGAGCGGCGCGCCATGGCGTTCGCCGCCGCGGGGCACGCGCCGGGACCTGCCTGGGCCGGGGATCGGGCTCGCCGAGACGCGCGCGACGCCATCGGCACATGGGAGACGCTGGCCGGCGCGGTCGGCGTCGACTTCCGGCTCGAACAGGCCGCGGTGCCCGCCTTCCATCCGGGCAGGTGTGCCCGGATCGTGGTAGACGGCTCCGTGATCGGTACGGTCGGGGAGATCCATCCGGAGGTGGCCCGGCGGTTCGGGATCTCGGGGCGCGTGGCCGTGGGGGAGATCGACCTGGAGCCGCTGCTGGTCGCTCCGGCGCTGTTCGAGTTCCGGGTGCCCAGCCCGTATCCGCCGATCGTGTTCGACCTCGCGTTCGACCTCGACGAGGCGGTGCCCGCCGCCGAGGTGGCGGCAGCCGTGCGGGCCGGCGGAGGCCCTCACCTGGAGCACCTGGAGATCTTCGACGTGTTCACCGGCGCGCCACTGGGAACGGGCCGGAAGAGCATCGGCTTCCGGCTGAGCTTCCGGCATCCGGAGCGAACCTTGACGGACGAGGAGTTGGCACCGGTGCGCGAGTCGATTGCGGATGCGGTAGCCGAGAGGGTCGGCGGCAGACTCAGAGGAGGATGACGTGGACTTCGTCAACGTGCTCGACCTCGGATCCGATGGTCTGGCGGCGGTGCTGGAGACGGCGGCCCGGGTGAAACGCGAACCGGAGTCGGTGCGCGGGTGGCTCGGCGGAAAGCACGTGGGCCTGTTCTTCGAGAAGCCGTCGCTGCGCACCCGCGTCTCGTGTGAAGTCGCCTGCGCCGACCTCGGCGCCGTGCCCATGACCCTGAAGCAGGACGAGATCGGCCTGAAGAAGCGTGAAGCCGTGCAGGACGTGGCACGCGTGCTGGACCGCTACTTCGACCTGCTCGCCTTCCGCGTCTTCGATCACGCCGACCTGGTGACCGTGGCTGAGAACGCCGAGGCGCCCGTCGTCAACCTGCTCTCCGACCGCGAGCACCCCTGCCAGGCCCTCGCCGACCTGCAGACGGTGGCGGAGCACCGGGCTCTGCAGGGTGCGACGGTGGCGTTCGTCGGGGACGGGAACAACGTGGCCAACTCTCTCATGTTGGCGGGCGCCGCCATGGGCGTGATGGTGCGGATCGCCACACCGGAGGGATACGAGCCGGCGAGCGATCTGGTCGCCGTCGCGCAGGCCACAGCCGCGCCGGGTGGGGGTGTGGTGGTCGGCAACGATCCCGAGGCAGCGGTGCGCGATGCCGACGTGGTGTACACCGACGTGTGGGCGTCGATGGGTCAGGAGGCAGAGGCTCAGGAGCGGAGGCGGCTGTTCAGCCCGTACCGGGTCGATGAACGCCTCTTTGGCCTCGCCTCCCAGTACGCGATCTTCCTGCACTGCCTGCCTGCGCATCGCGGCGACGAGGTGACCGACGGCGTCATGGATCACCCCCGCAGCCGGGTCTACGACCAGGCGGAGAACAGGATGCACGCCTTCAAGGCGCTCCTGGTGCACCTGTCAGGGTGACGGACGAGCGGGCCGAACTCGCCGGACTCCTCGCCGGACCGGTGGTCGACGCGGCCGTGGGGTTGCTCGGGCGCAGGCTCGTCAGCGAGGTCGGCGGCCTCCACTGTGAGGTGCTGCTCACGGAAGTCGAGGCCTACGGTGGCGCCGACGACCCGGCCAGCCATGCCCACCGGGGGCGGACCCTTCGCAACACCAGCATGTTCGGGCCGCCCGGGACGCTCTACGTATACCGGTCCTACGGCGTCCACTGGTGCCTCAACGTCGTGACCGGTGCCGCGGGGGAGCCGGCCGCGGTGCTGCTGCGCGGCGGCATCCCGGTGGCCGGCGAGGCGGAGATGCGCAGGAGGCGGGGCCGCCGCGATCATCTCACCGACGGTCCCGGGAAGCTCGCCGAGGCGCTCGGGGTCACGGGGGAGCACGACGGCTCGTGGCTGCTGGGCGGCGGGGACGTGGCGATCACCGGCACCCCGGCACTGAGCGGCGCGGTCGTCGCCGGGCCCAGAGTTGGGGTGGGCCGAGCGGCGGAGCGTCCCTGGCGGTTCGTCGTGGCGTCCCCGGTCTAGGGTGCCGCAGGTTCGTCGATGCTCGGATCGGGGTTGACCCAGATGATGATTGGTCCGTCCACGGGCATGCCCTCGGGCGGATACTGGGCCCAGACCCGTCCCCGGCGCTCCGGGGGCACGTCGTCGGATTCTGCCCTCACGAAGACCTCCACCTGGAGGCCGAGCGACCGGAGCTGCTCCAATGCCGATGCGGCGGTCTGGCCCAACACGCGAGGCACGTCGGTG
>CAYXHU010000037.1:0-9229 GCA_964464675.1 uncultured Acidimicrobiia bacterium | reverse complement strand
ATCACATCGACGACCACATCGACCGTCCCCGGCCCAGGATTGGACACCACGATCTCCCCGGCGAGGCCCTCGAGCGCTCCGACCGGGAACTCCCAGGTCTCCGAGAGCCCGCCCCCGGGCCACCAGTCCTCGTCGGTGCCGTCCCCGAATCGCATCACCGGCACCACCAGGCCCTCGTCGGCGACGACCGCGACCACGAGGACCTCGCGCTGGCGGAGCTCCTGCTCGAAGTCGATGTCCCTCCACTTGCGCGGACTGATCGAGATGCCGCGATACTCGCCCAACGCTTCGACACCAATGTCGGAGACCGCCGAGATCGTCACCTTCGCCGTCTCCGAGAACGGATTGAAGATCCGGAGGCGCAGCGTCTCGTCCTCGATGGTCGAGCCCCCTGCGAAGTACCAGATACCCGGGCCGGAGGACACACAGGCATCGGCGGCCAGCACGCCCTCGCCGCGAACCGTGGTCGAGACGGCCACCGGACCGCCGTCGAACTCGACGAAGAACGGGCTGTCACCCCGCCTCGCCACCTCGCTGAGATCGATGCCGGCCGCCCCCGGGCCCGCAGTCATCAGCGACGCCGTGTCGGCCGGCTCTCCGGGAATCGTCACCGGGAACGTGAACTCCGCGCCGGCCGGCTCGAGCGACGCCACTGCCAGGAAGGAGTCCCGCACGGATCCGGCCTGCGCCCACGCGCAGTACCAGATGCTGTCGTCGAGGGGCGTGGAGAGGTCCGGCTCGGTGATGATGAGCCCGGCCAGAGGCTCGGGGGGGGCGGCGGGACGCGGCACGGCGGCGGCAAGCACCGCTCCCACGACGACGGCCAGGGACAGCAAGGCCCTTCTCATGTACGTCTCCGCCCCACCAGTGCCGCTACCAGCAGGGCCCCGAGCCAACCGGCGGACCCCACCGCCATCGATCGCCTGCCGGTGTGGCCCGAGAACCGAACCGTGTCGCCGGCCACGGTTATGCGATTCGCCCACCCGGCCTGCTCCCACTCCCCGGGGCCCCAGCGCCGATCCCCGTTCTCTGCCACGTACAGGGTCCCAGAGGCCGGCGCTCCTTCGGGAAGCCTGTAGGCGGTGCCGTCCCACCTCCACGCGGTGCCGTCGGCGGCGGTCGCCCTGGCCGCCGGCACCTCGTTGCGGAAGACGACGGAATCGAGACTCCGCAGCGGCACCAGGTCGAGCTGAGCCTCGAACAGTGATTCGAGCGGGCTGTCTTCGGTGAACAGCACCCATCCGATACCGAAGTCGGCGAGCCGTTCCCCGGCCCGCCGCACCCGGCCCGAGACGAGGTCGTCGAAGAGCTCGACCAGCGCGTTGTCGCCGAGACGCTGATCGGGGAGGTACGTGCTCCACGTCCGGGGCACCGGAGGCGTGAACACCCTGTAGGCGAGGCCCTCGTAGTCGTAGCTCGTGCCCGGGAGCGTTTCGGCCGGCCCGAAGACCAGCACTCTCCCCTGGGCACCCTCGGCGGCAGCCGCAAACCCATACGTACCGGTGAACGTGTCCTCCGGGAGCCCGGCACGGCCCGGAGCCAGCGTCGCCACCGTCGTCACGGTCAGGACTGCGGCACCCGCTGCGGCGACGACCGCAGTAGCGCGACGAAGTCCCGCCAGGGAATGCCGACGGGTGGCCGCCTCGAGTGCCACGCCCACCAGGACTGCGGTCCCCAGCGAAGCCGCCGCCAATCCGGCCACCAGAGCCTCCCGACCTGCGCCGAGGTCCCCGGCTCGCGCCACCAGTGCCCCGGCGACCACGAGCAGCCCGGACCATCCGGCCACCGGGGCCCTGGCCCGGTCGGCGGCGACGATGGCCGCGATGCATGTGGCTGCGAACACACCCACCACCAGGGTGGAAGGCTCCCAGAAGGCGGCGCGCCCGTCCGTGTAGAACCCGGGGAGGTCGGCGTAGAGGATCCACGGCATGAGCAGCGGCAGGGCGGTCGCGGTGCCGAGCAGCGCCCTCCCGGCGGCCGGCCAGCGCGGGCCCCGGCCGACGATCGCCCAGAGCGCCACCGCGGCGACCGGGACGGGCAGGGCTGCCGGAGCGAACACCCCGACGATCCCGGTGGCCAGCGCGGTCGAAGCGAGCCGGGAGATCCTCCCCACGAACCGCTCGGGCCACGGCGCCAGCGCCCCGGCCATGGCCCACGGAATCCCGGCCAACCCGACGAGGGCCGCCCACTGGGTGGCATCGCCGAGCGCCGCAGCGGCCGGGCCGGCCATGAGGACGATGCCCGCCGTCAAGCCGGAGACCGAGCCGATTCCCCAGACCCGCAACAGGCGGGCCGTGCCGAATCCCCCCGCCAGGAAGGCTCCGACGGTCAACACCGAGACCGCCGCCCCGGATCGCCCCAGGGTCGCCAACTGGACGAGGGCGGTGCCCGCCACGGCGGGGCGCAACACCTCCGGTGATCCCAGCCCGGCCGGGTTCCACCCGCCGGCATAGGCCCGAAGTGCTTCCACGGCGTCGTCGGGTGGAGGGAGGCTGAAGCCGACGGCGGGAAGCCGGCCGGTCCAGATGGCCCGGGTGGCCGCAACGGCGAACACCACGAGGGCGATCCCGGCCACCACGGCGGGCCGGCGAAGCCGCTGCTGCCCGCTCTCCACGACGTCGATGAACCCGGCCAGCACCCCCTCCGGGAATCTCCGGCGAGTCCGTTCCAGCACCTGGTCGTACAGCACCCTGAGACGAGCAGACCCGTTCACCTGGAACCGAAACAGCTCCTCGTCCCCGGCGACCCTGCCTCGCCTCGCTGCGATGCGCGCCGCGATCGAGGAGGGCAGCAGCACCAGACCGCGCAGCCACGCAACGAGGAACCCGGTGATCCGGAACGAACCGAGGAACAGCGCGCCGAGCGCCTCCGCGAGGCCGACGAGGAACGACAGCGGCACGGCCCACAGCAGCGTGACCGCGCTGAACGACTTGACCATCGCCCGGAACTCGCCCGCCCGCTCCCTCCAGTCCGGCCCCAACTCCTCGCCGGACAGGAGGACCTCGGATGACGGCGAGACGATCACGCGGGCACCCCGGAGGCGGGCCCGTTGACACAGATCGACGGCCGCGGACAGTGGAGCAAGCACCGGATCGGGTCCTCGCAACCCTTGGTACAGGTCGCGGCGAATCAGCATCGACGTCATCGACACGGCGGCGACGTCGCGCACGACGTCGTACTGCTCCTGATCCACCTCCCCCGGCTGCAGGCCGCTGAACGGCGCGGCGAACACATCGGTTGCGTACCCGACCGACACCAGCCGGCTCGGATCCTCGGCATCCAGGATCTTGGAGCCGGCCACCGACGCATCGACGCGCTCCAGGTCGGCCACCAGCGTCCGCAACGCGTCCGGACGAGGCTGGGCCCGCCCGGCGATGAGCCATAGCAGCTCGGCCTCCGCCGGCAACGCGTCCCCCACCGCGCGGAGGTTCGGCCGCCATCGGGCCTCGTGCTCGCCCGCGATGTGCCTGATCTCGTCGTCGCCGCCGACCACGACCACCTGTGCCGGCTCGTACACTTGCCGGCCGACGGCCTCGAGGCATGCCCGCGTGGGGGCCGCTTCGTCGGCGACGACGATCACAGCGACACCGGGCGCGACGCGCTCGGGGCCGCCGGGAGGTGGATCCGTGGACATCAGGCCGCCCATTCTGGGGCCACGCACAGCGAACGGCAATCTATGCCGGCCGTGACCTTGCTGTCGGGAGGTGTCGGCGGGGCGCGACTGGCCCGTGGCCTGGCGGCCGAGTTGGGACCGGAGCTGACCGTGGTCGTCAACGTCGGCGACGACGAAGAGGTCTACGGGCTGCACGTGTCCCCGGACATGGACACGGTCACATACACGCTCGCCGGCCGTCACGGCCCGCACGGATGGGGAGTCGCCGGCGATACGTTCGTCGTCCTCGGACACCTGGCGTCGTTGGGGGCCGACACGACGTTCCGCCTCGGCGACGCCGATCTCGCCCTGAATCTCGTTCGGACCGACGCGCTCCGGCGCGGCCAGCCGCTCCACACGGTGGCGGCGGAGCTCTCCGCCGCGTTCGGCATCGAGCCGACGATCCTGCCGGCCACGAACGATCGGCTCAGGACCGTTGTGCAGACCGGCGCCGGGGAGTGGCTCTCCTTCCAGGACTACTTCGTCATGCGGTCACATCGCGATGAGGTCGCCGCCGTGCGCTTCGACGGAGCAGCGGAGGCGCTTCCCGCGCCGGGGGTCCTCGATGCTATCGGCGAGGCGGCCGTGCTGATGATCGCACCGTCGAATCCTCCGCTCTCGATCTGGCCCATCCTCTCCGTGCCGGCGATCCGCGCCGCGGTGCAGACAGCCCGGCGCGTGGTCGCGGTCAGTCCGCTGATCGGCGGCAAGGCGCTGAAAGGGCCGGCGGACGCGGTCATGGCAAGCCTGGGCCTGCCGCCCGGCAACGCCGGAGTGCTGGAGGCGTACCGAGGGCTCCTCACGGATCTCGTGGTCGATGATGCCGATCGCGCCGACACGCGGCCGTCCGGCGTTCGTGTCCACGCGACCGACACGCGCATCGCAGAGCCGGAGAGGGCGGTTCGTTTCGCACGGTGGCTCCTGGAGGCGCTGTGACCCTGACCATCCACCCGGTGCCCGGCATCAAGGAGATCTCTCCCGGAGACGACCTCCCTTCGGTGCTCACCGCAGCGATCGCCGCGGCCGGGCTGGGCCCGGAACCGGGCGACGTCCTCGTCGTCACTCACAAGGTGGTGTCCAAGGCGGAGGGCGCCGTGGTGCCGATCGACGGTGAGGAGGACTACCGGGACCTCGTCGAGAGCGAGGCCGGCGCCGTGCTGCGGCGCCGCGGCGATCTCGTGATCGCGCGCACCCGGCACGGTTTTGTCTGCGCCAACGCCGGAGTGGACCGCTCCAATGCGGCGCCAGGAACCGCGGTCGTGCTGCCGCGCGATCCGGACCGCTCGGCGCACCGCATCCGACTGGGGATCCGCCGGGCGAGCGGGGTCGACGTCGCCGTCGTCGTCACCGACACGTTCGGCCGGGCCTGGCGGCGCGGGGTCGTCGACGTCGCCATCGGGGTGTCGGGCATCGAGGCGATCCTCGACCTGCGAGGCACCGCGGACGCCGGCGGCCGCATCCTCGAAGCCACGGAGATCGCCGTCGTGGACGAGATCGCCGCAGCGGCGGACCTTGTGATGGGCAAGGCGTCGGGAACGCCGGCGGCCCTGCTCCGGGGACTGGCGTTGCAGCGAGGTGACGGCCGTGCCGCGGATCTGGTGAGACCGGTCGACGAGGATCTGTTCCGGTGAGCGAGCATGCCTGAGCTGCCCGATGTCGCCCTGTACGTCGAACGCCTCGACTCCATCTTCCGAGATCGGCCTCTGCGGCGGCTCCGGGTCGCCAGCCCGTGGGTGTTGCGCACCGTGGAGCCACGGCCCGCCGACCTGGAGGGGCGGCACCTCCGGGGGGTGCGCCGGATCGGCAAGCGGATCGTGCTCGAGTTCGACGGTGAGCACTTCGTGGTGATCCACCTCATGGTCGCCGGGCGCCTGCGGCTGCGCGATCGGGACGCGGCGATCCCAAAGCGGCGCGGCCTCGCCGCGCTCGACTTCCCGGAGCACACGGTGCTCCTCACCGAGGAGGGGTCGACGAAGCGCGCCTCGATCCACATCGTGCGAGGAGAGGACGGCCTCGCCGAGCACGACCGCGGGGGAGTCGAGCCGCTCACGGCGTCGGCCGCCGCCTTCGCCGAGGCGCTTCGCCGGGAGCGGCACACGCTGAAGCGGTCGTTGACCGACCCGCGCCTCTTCTCCGGGATCGGCGGGGCCTACGCCGACGAGATCATGCACAGGGCCCGGCTCAGCCCGACGGCCCACAGCCACCGTCTCGACGACGACGAGGTGGCCCGCCTCCACGGCGCCACCGTGGCGGTGCTGACCGAGTGGGTCGATCGGCTCCGCGCCGCGATCGGAGAAGGGTTCCCGGAGAAGGTCACTGCGTTCCATCCCGAGATGGCGGTGCACGGCAAGTTCGGCCGCCCGTGCCCGGTGTGCGAAGCGCCCGTGCAGCGCATCCGCTACGCGGACAACGAGACCAACTACTGCGCGCGATGCCAGACCGGGGGCACCATCCTGGCCGACCGGGCGCTCAGCCGTCTCCTCAAGGACGACCGGCCGCGCACCCTCGACGAGGTGGACGACTAGTGCTCTGTCCGGGCCACTAGGAGCGGCGCGTGGCCCGGTACCAAGCCACGGTGGCCGTCAGGCCGTCGCGCAGCGACGTCCAGGCCTCCCAGCCGATCGCCTCTCGGGCACGGGAGGGGTCGAGCACGGACCGCACGATGTCGCCGGTGCGGGGAGCGGCGAACTCCGGCCGTCCCGCGAACCCGGTGATCTCGGCGACGGTGTCGTGCAGCTCGAGGATCGTGGTCTCGGCACCGCTTCCCGCGTTGACTCGAATCCCGTCTCCGGCGTCGGCGGCTCTGGCGAACGCGTCGACGAGATCCTCGACGTAGACGAAGTCGCGCGTCTGACTGCCGTCGCCGTAGATCGTGGGACGGCGGCCCTCGAGCATCGCCGCCGTGAAGATCGCCACCACCCCTCCTTCGAGGCCGGGGTCCTGACGGGGACCGTAGACGTTGGCGGGAGTGATCAGCACATACGGAAGGCCGTACCTGGCCCTGTAGAGACGCAGGTAGTCCTCCATGACCTTCTTCGAGACTCCGTACGGCGACTCCGGGGCCTGGGCGGCGCGTTCTGTGACGGGGAGCCGCTTGGGGTTCCCGAACACCGCCGCCGAGGATGCAGCCACCACCTTGCGGGCTCCTGCGGCTCTGGCGGCTTCCAGCACGTTGACCGTGCCGATCACGTTGACCTCGGCATCCCGCACGGGGTCCTCGAGCGAACGGCCCACGTTGGCCTGCGCAGCGAGGTGGTGCACGACGTCGGGCTCGAACCGGGCTGCCACGGCCCGCAGCTCGGGCGCCGTCACGTCCATCACGTGCACCGCGACCCTGCCGCGCCGCCGGGCCGCGGCGAGGTTGTCGAGGCTTCCCGAAGAGAGGTCGTCGACCACGAGCACGTCGGTGTCCCGGTCGACCAGCAGGTCCACGAGGTGGCTCCCTATGAAGCCGGCTCCCCCGGTGACGAGGGCCTTCTTCACCGCCCCAGCCCCCGGTAGACGAGACCGGCGGCGAGCACTGCGTCCCGATCGAGCAGGTTCCGCGCGTCGACGACCGCCGAGCCCCTCATGACCGCAGCCAGCCGGCGCGGGTCGATGTCGGCGAACTCCGGCCATTCGGTGGCCACGAGCACCGCATCGGCGCCGGACGCCGCGGTCAGCGGGTCGGGGGCCGGCACCACCCCGTCGAGCTCCACCTGGGCGGCCGGGTCGTAGGCCCGCACCGTCGCGCCGGCCTCCACCAACCTGCGGGCCAGCGCCACCGCCGGCGACCCTCTCGTGTCCTCCGTGCCCCCCTTGAACGCCAGTCCGAGCAACGCGACCACCCGCCCGGCGAGGCCCCCGACGGTCTCTCCAGTCTTGGCGACGACGCGGTCCAGCTGGTCGTCGTTGGTCTCCACCACCGCCTTGATGAGCTTCAGGTCGTGGCCGTATGCATCGGCGGCGGCGACGAGCGCCCGGAGATCCTTGGGGAAGCACGACCCGCCGTATCCGGGCCCGGGGCGGAGGTAGTGGGGCCCGATGCGCGGGTCGAGGGCGAGGCCTTCGAGCACCGCGCCCACGTCGGCGCCGACCGATTCGGCGAGGTGGGCGATGGCGTTCACGAAGGTGAGCCGGGTGGCCAGGTATGCGTTGGAGGCGTACTTGGTGAGCGCCGCCGATTCGGGATCGGTCTCGATCACGGGCGCGCCGAACGGAGCGTGAAGTGAGGCGACGAGACGCCGGGCCTGCCGGTCGTCGCTGCCGACCACGACCCGGTGCGGATGGAGGATGCCTTCGACGGCGCGGCTCTCCTGGAGGAACTCGGGACTCAACACGAGCGGGGCATCGCTGCCGGCCTGCAAGAGGTGGGCGGCCAGCCGGCGGGCCGCGCCGGGAGGGACCGACGACTTCACGACGACGGCGGTCGGCGAGGCGACCACCGGGGCGATCGAGTCGATGGCCTGTTCGAGGGCCGACAGGTCGGCTCCCCCGCCGCGGCCCTCCGGCGTGGGAACGGCGAGGAACACCGCATCGACCCCGGACGCGGCCGCCGCGTTGTCGCCGGTGAACTCGAGCCGTCCGGCCGAAATCGCGTCGGCCATCAGATCGGGGAGCCCGGGCTCGCGGAACGGGACCCGACCGGCGCGCAGCTCGGCAAGCCGATGCTCGTCGGCTTCGCCGACGACGACGTGGTGCCCGACTGCGGTCAGCCCCGCCGCGGTGGTGAGGCCCACGTAGCCGGCCCCGATCACCGCCAGGCGCCGGGGGTCTTCAGAACGGGGCAGTTCAGTCCAGCCGGGCATCACTTCCGACGATCACGACCACGTCGGCATCCTCGGGGGTCTGGCCGACGACCACCGGATAGATCGGGGGCAAGCCCGACGGATCGGACGATGGCTGTCCCATGTCCGTGGCGTTGCCGTCGGTCATCAAGAGCACGCCGGCCAGCGGCCTGCCGCGGTATCGCTGGGCAATGGTTTGCAGAATTCCGCCGATTGCCGAGGCTTTGCCGTCGAAGAGCAGTTCTGAAAAATCCGTTGTTCGACGAAGCTGCGAATCGAATAAATATTGGCGAACCTGAAAATTTTCCGCCAGCATGCCAAGCCAGCCGGACTTGTCCGAATCGAATACGGATTTAAGGATTTCGCCGCGGCTGCCGGGCACGCCCTGGTCACGGACATTCATTCCGCTGCTGTTGTCGGCAATTACTAAAAAGAGATTTTCGCCGGATTTGACGTGCCTGCCGTTCCATAACGGCTCGGTCAGGCAGAGTACCAACACCAGCACGCCGAGAAGTCTCAGGCAAAAAGCAATCCTGTGGACCATGCTGATTTCCGGGGAGCGCCGATACGACCATATAAGTAAAACAAGGACGGCTGCTAATACCGGCACACCCAGCCATACCATGGATTATTGGGGATAATAATCGATCCGGAAAACATCATTCATCGCCCCCCAGGTTTTCATAATATTTTCGCACAAGTTCGGCGAAACGCCCCGGCACCGGATCGCGATCTATCGGAACCATCGCCTCGTTCGATTTCAGCTTGGCCAGTTCCTCGCCGATGCGATTTCGCAATTCCGTCAGCGGTT
>CAYXHU010000036.1:0-9385 GCA_964464675.1 uncultured Acidimicrobiia bacterium | reverse complement strand
TCCTGGCGCTGCTGGTGAGCCTGGCCCTGGTGCTGCCCTACCTCGCGGCCATGGTGCGGCGGCTCCACGACACCGACCGTTCCGGAGGGTTCGTCTTCGTGGGGCTGATCCCGCTGGCCGGGGGCATCATCCTGATCGTGTTGCTCGCTGCGGAGGGGACGCCGGGCCCGAACCGCTACGGGGCTCCTCCGGACCGCGAGGCGCCGCCCATCGGGTTCTCCTAGGGTCGCGTAGGGTTCGAAGTGGCCCATCGGGGCTCGGAGCGACCGGGAGGAACCCACATGGCGGACAGCGTCTACAAGGTCATCGAGCTCGTCGGCACGAGCACCGAATCGTGGGAGAAGGCGGCCACCGCCGCCGTCAACAGGGCGGCCGAGTCGCTGCGGGAGCTGCGGATCGCCGAGGTCGCCGAGCTGGACATGCAGCTCGACGACGGCCGCGTCGTGGCCTACCGCGCCAAGGTGAAGGTGTCGTTCAAGTACGAGCACGAGTAAGCCGCCTACCCGAAGGCCCGCAACACCCGAACCACCGCCGGGCCGAGCAAGACGACGAACAGCGCCGGGAAGATGCAGGTCACCAGCGGGAACACGATCTTCACCGGCATCTTCAGGGCGCGCTCCTCGGCGGCCTGACGGCGCTTGACGCGCAGCTGCGACGCCTGGATGCGCAGCACCCGGGCGATCGGCAGCCCGAACGCGTCCGCCTGGCGGACCGCCAGCACGAAGTGGCGCAGCTCCGGCACGTCGGTGCGCTCCGCCAGTGCCGCGAGAGCCTCGGCCCTGGGAACGCCGACCGCTATCTCGTTGAGCGTGCGGCGCAGCTCTTCGGCGAGCGGCCCGTGGGCACCGGCGCCGACCCGTTTCATCGCCGCGTCGAAGCCGAGGCCCGACTCGACGCAGATCGTCAGCTGGTCCAGCACGTCGGGCAGGGCACGCCCGATCAGCTCCTGGCGCTCCTTGGCCCGGCCCCAGAGGATGGCATCGGGGGTGAGGTACCCGAAGGCGGTGAGGGCCACGGTGCCGACGACCGGGCCGCCGAGCGGGAAGCTCCCCCCGGCCAGCACCCCGGCGACCAGCCCGAGTGTTCCCAGGCCCAGCTTGGCGGCCAGCGCCCGGTCGGCGGTCCACCCCGACTCCGGGCCGGCGAGGCGCACCTTGCGCTCCAGGCTCTCCACCCAGCCGGCCGGCGTCATGCGCCTGGCCCGCCGCGCTGCGGCCCGCACCGCCGGCTTGAGGAGGCGCTGCGTGGCGCTCTCATCGAGCCGAGCCGCCCGCTGGTCTCCGCCGTCCCGTTCCCGTCCCGGCCGCGCCGCCAGCATCGACCAGACGAACAGCGGGATCCCGGCAGCCACAGCGAACGCCCCGGCGAACACCACGGGAGGGACCCCGTCCATCAGAACACCACCTTGACGATCCGCTTGATCCACACCGCCCCGATCCCGACCAGCACCAGAGCCACACCGATCATGACCCTCCCGAGCGTCGAGCCGGTCAGATCGGCCAGGTAGTCGGGGCTGACGACGGCGATCATCGCCGCCAGGCCGAACGGAAGGGCGATCAAGATGCCCGCCGACAGGCGTCCCTCTGCGGACAGCGCCTTGACCTGGCGGCGGATCTGGCTGCGGTCCCGGATCGTCTCGGCAACCGTGTCGAGGACCTCGGCCAGGTTCCCGCCGACCTCGTACTGGATGTCGATCGCCTCGACGATCCAGCGCAGGTCCTCGTTGTCCATGCGTTCCGACATGGCCCGCAGCGAGTCCTCGACACTGCGGCCCAGCTGGTTCTCGACGACGACCCGACCGAACTCCTCCTTGGTCGGCGACGGCGACTCGGAGCCGACCGTGGAGATCGCCTGCATGAGGCCATATCCGGCTCTGAGGCTGCCCGAGATGATCTGGAGCGTGCCCTCGAACTGGTCGGCGAAGGCGCTGCGGCGCCGGCCGGCCATCACGCGCAGCAGCAGCCGGGGTCCGGCTACGGCGAGACCGAACGTTGCCACTCCGGCGACCGGCCCCAAGGCGGCGTAGGCGAGGATCGTCGCCGTCACCCCCAGTGAGGCGGAGAGCACCAGGTACTCGGCAGGCCGCATGGCGATCCCGGCCCGGTCGAGGGTTCGGTCGATGCCGCGCGCCGGCACCGACGCCAGCACGCGGTCGGCCGCCGTCTCCGCCCGGGACGTCAGCGGCCCCATCACCGCGTCCACACCGTGCCGCTTCGACTTCCTGCCGAAGGGCCGCGCTCCCCGGCCGGTGAGTGCCAGCAGCATGGCAGCGATGCCTCCGACGAGGAGCGCCCCGACGCCCGCCGGCAGCGCCCACGACCCCTGCAGCAGGGACGGGGGATCGACGACGACGCCCTCGGGGGGCGGGTCGGCGGTGTGCAGGGTGGTCGGGGGCGCCGCCGTGGTCGCCGGACCGGAGTCCACGGGACCGAGAGGAGCGGCGGGCAGGTCCACGGTGACGTCGGCTCGCACCGCGAGGTCGCCGGATCGAACCAGGATCGCCACGTCCGTCGGGCCGGCGGCGTCGGTCACCCAGGCAACCCGGTATCGGGCTGCGATCCGGTCTGCGATGTCCCGGTAGGCGGCGGCCAGGCCGGCGGCATCGGGTGCGGTGACCACCCGTCCCCCAGAGGCGGCGGCCAGCGTCTGCAGGATCCCGGCATTGGCCTCATCCGATTCGAGCGACACGACGTGGAGTTCGGCTCCCGACCCGGTGAGGGCTGCGGCCGCCTGTTCGAGGGTCGCCGCGCTGACCGTGTCGCCCCCGTCGGAGAGCAGCACCGCCACTCGGCGGTCGGCGTCCGAACCCTCCAGCACGGCGACGGCGGCGACCACCGCGTCGTACAGCGACGTCTCGCCGCCGGCGGCCAGGCTCTCGACCGCCGCCTGCGGCGAGGGGGAGGCGTCGTCGAGATCCCGGATCACGGCGACGGCGTCCCCGAACCCGACGACGGCGACGCGGGTGCCGTCGGGGAGCAGCTCGATGAAGCCGAGCGCCGCCCGTCGTGCGTCGGCGATCGGATCTCCCGTCATGCTGCCGGAGGTGTCCACCGCCAGCACCACGTCCAGCTGCTCGTCTTCGGCGGCGAACACGTGCGCGGTCACCGGGATGCCGTTCTCCACCACGAGGAAATCCTCGGCGCCGGGCTCCGAGGATGCGAGTGCCCTCGGCACGTCGAGCGACACCGACACGAGCGGGAGGGCCGACGTGTCCACCGAGACCACGGCGAGTTCCTCGGCGGCGGACGCGGCCCGGATCGGCACGGCCAGGGTCGCCAGCAGCACCAGCACGGCGGCGCGCCGGGAGGTCACCGGCCGCCCCCCGGTGCACCGAGGATCTCGGCCGGGATGGGCAGGCCGACCGCGGCGAGCCGGTCGGCGAACTTGGGCCGGATGCCGGTCGGCAGCGCGGCACCGAGGATGGCGCCCCGCTCGTCGGATCCTTCACGCCGGAACTCGAAGATGTCCTGAGTGGTGATCACCTCGCCCTCCATCCCGACGATCTCGGTCACCTTGGTGATGCGGCGCGACCCGTCCCCGAGGCGGGCCAGGTGGACGATGAGGTCGAGCGCCGAGGCGATGTAGTCGCGGATCGCCGGGATCGGGATCTCCATCCCGGCCATCATGATCATCGTCTCCAGCCGGTTGAGGGCGTCGCGCGGCGTGTTGGCGTGCAGCGTGGACAGCGAGCCCTCATGGCCGGTGTTCATCGCCTGGAGCATGTCGAGCGCTTCGGCGCCGCGCACCTCGCCGACCACGATGCGGTCGGGGCGCATCCGCAGGGAGTTGCGGACCAGGTCCCTGATCGTCACCTCGCCCCGCCCCTCCACGTTGGGCGGGCGGGCTTCGAGGCGGACGACGTGCTCCTGGTGCAGCTGCAGCTCCACGGAGTCCTCGATGGTGACGATGCGCTGGTCGCCCGGGATGAACCCTGACATCACGTTGAGCAGCGTCGTCTTCCCGGTGCCGGTCCCGCCGGTGATCAGCGTGTTGAGCCGGCCCTCGACGCAGAGCTTCAGCAGGCCCGCCATGGGGACCGTGAGGGTGCCGAACTCGACGAGATGCTCGACCTGATAGGGGTCCCGGGAGAACTTGCGGATGGTGAGCGCCGGGCCGTCCACTGCCAGCGGCGGGATGACCGCGTTGACGCGCGACCCGTCGGGCAGGCGGGCGTCCACCATGGGGGACGCCTCGTCGATGCGGCGGCCGACCCGGGACACGATCCGGTCGATCACCTGGCGGAGGTGGTCGTCGGTGCGGAACCGCAGGGCGGTGCGCTCGATGCGACCGGCGCGCTCGATGTAGATCGGGTCGGTCGAGTTGACCATGATCTCGGTGATCGTGTCGTCCGCCAGCATCCGTTCGATCGGGCCGTGCCCGAGGATGTCCTCGCTTATCTCGGAGATGACCCGTTCACGCTCGGCGTCGGAGAGCGGCGCCCGGTCCTCGGTCATGAAGCGGCTCAGTTCGGCGGTGACCGCTCGGCGGAGCTCCGCCTCCCCGATCGCCCCGTCGAGCCGCTGCTCGTCGAGCTTGGCGTACAGGGCCTTGCGGGCCTCGTCCTTGAAATCGGCCAGCGGGTCTCCGGGCGGCGGGTGGGCCGGAGGTCCCGGGGCATCCCCGGCGCCGTTCCTGCTGCTCGCCATTCGTTCGCTGAGCCGCATCAGGCGCTCCTCTCCATGCCCGCCGTGTGGTGGTCGGCCGGCTCCCGGATCCGCTCGGCGAGCTTCTCGACCCCGCGGGCCATCGACGACTTGGGGTTGCTGAGCGCGATCGGCACACCGTGGGACAGCGAGATGGGCACGTCCCGGGAGGTGGGGATCTCCACGTCCATGCGGAGGCCGACGGACGAGAGGACGTCGGCGATCCGTACCCCGATCCGGGCGTCGGCACGGTTGAGGACGAAGTGACGGGCCGGGCCGGTGAGCCCGATCTGGTCGAGGGCGGTGACGACCTTGCCGAGGTGCCGGATGCTCGGCACGTCGGCGTCGGCGAGGAGCACCGCGTCGGTGGAGGCATCGAGTGCGGCCAGGGTGTGTTCGGTGAGCCCTGCGCCGGTGTCCACGACGACGAACTCGAACCCGGACGCGAGGATCTCCAGGATCCCGGTGATCGACTCGGCGTCGACGAGCTCTCCCCGCCCCGGGTCCTCGGGGGCGCACAGCGCGTACAGCTCGCCGGTGTGGTGGGTGAGGTAGACCTTGAGAGCAGCCGGGTCGAGGCGGCCCGCCGTGGCCGCGTCGTAGACGTCGTGGTTCGGCTCCAGGCTCAGCGCGTAGGCCACGTCGCCGAACTGCAGGTCGAGATCGACGACGACCACCTTCCTGGGAGCCGACCTGGCGAGCGCCACCGCCAGGTTGGTGGCGAGCACCGTCTTGCCGGCCCCGCCCTTCGGCGAGCCGACCGTGATCACCCGGCCGCCGTGGCGGCGGGCCTGAGGAGCTGCGGCAGCGGCGGCCGCGTCTGCCCGGCGGGCGGCTGCCTCGGCGGCCCGGGCAACGGCGAGCCGGATGACCTCGTCTTCGGCCTTGGGCGGCACGATCGCCCGGACCCCCACGGCGAGTGCCCGGTCGAGTGTGCCGTGGCGCTGCTCGGCGACGACGACGACCCCGACGGCGTGGCCGGACCGGTCGAACTCGGCGGCCAGGGCGAGGGCCTCCTGCTCGGAGAGCTCCGGGCCGATCACCACGACGGACGGGTGGTAGGTGAGGATCCCCGACACCGTCCCGGGCCGCATCGGCGGGTCCGGCCAGCGGCGCAGCGCTTCCCGGGTCTCGTCGCCGACTGCGGCGTGGACCCGCTGGGTGAAGGCCTGCGGGCACCCGAGGAGGACGATCGGCTTCATCGGTAGATCGTCCCCCTCGTCTGGATCTGCGTGCCGGCGATCCGCGACTCGTCGCCCTCACCCGCCAGCCACAGGAAGCCGTGCTCCATGGTGAACACGATCTTCTCGAGGTCGGCTGCGGGGGCCGCCAGCGTGATCAGCAGGTTTCCCGTCGGGGCGAGCGAGGGGGCGGCACCGTCCTCGGTGGCTTCGCTGGGGAGCCGCTCGACCTGGACGTTGGTGACCAGGATCCCGTCGAGGATCAGGTGGGTCGAGTTGGGGGTGCGCAGGCCGGCGTCGTCGTCCTCTTCCGTGCTCCCGATGTAGACGTCGGTGCCGTCGCCGAGGTCGATGGGCTCCTCGACGCCGGGCTCGACGGCGGTCACCGCGAAGGGATCGAAGGAGGCGAGCACCGCGACGGTGTCGCCCGGGATCAGCACACCGCCCAGGGCGCGCTCCGGGGACAGTGAGATCGTCACTTCGAGGGTGCCGGCGGGCGCTTCGACCGGCGTGTAGGGGGACAGCTCGGCGGGGTCGACGAACCGCGAGGCCAGCACCTGCTCTCCGGGCATCAGCGCGACGGCGGTCACCAGGCCGTCGAGGTCCTCCAGGTCGGCGATCCTCCCCTCGGCGGCGACCTTCACCGGCACCTCTTCGACCCGGAGCGAGTCGATGACCGCGCCGGAGCCGGTTCCGGGTTCGATCGGCCGGTCCACTATGTAGACGCCGACCAGTTCTTCGCCGGCGAGGGCGCGTTCCTCGGCACCGCGCACGTAGGTGACGAGGAGCAGCGCCCCGACCCCTACGAGGGCCACCGAGACGATGATGCCGATGGTTCTGCGCACGCCTGCCTCCTAGTCGACGAGCTTGACGATGACGACCCCGTGGTCCGGTCCCCCGACCTCCCCCTCGAAGACCGTGCCCCGCGTGAAGTAGCCGCCGATGCAGCGTTCGTCGCCTCGGCACGGGGCGCTCTGCGCGTCCGGCGCCTTGAACTGGCCGCCGAAGTTGTATCCGGTGACGTGGAACATCCCGAAGCCGGCGACGTGGTACCGCCCGTTGGCGCCGGTCTCGTCGAGGTCGTCGAAGTAGGGGATGGGGATCTCCCGGCCGAGGAGGCCGCGGACGTCCTCGTCGCTGCACCCCGTGGTGGGCGACGAGCCGGGATCGGCCGGCGACCACATGCCCAGGGCGAGGGCCACCTCGCACCCGCTCGGGGTGGACAGCCAGCCGAAGCCCCCGGCCAGGATCCCGTCGCCGTCGGCGTCCTGGCCGGCGTGGGCGTTGCACGGCTCGGCGTTGTTCCCGTCGTGGAAGTAGATGACCTCGGGTGGGGAGGGAAGGTTCTCCGCGCCGGGGAACTCGCACTCGGAGATGATGAGCGGCAGCACTGCGGGAAGCGAGTACGGGTAGCCCCAGATGGCGGTGGCCGATGCCTGCACCGTGGTGCCTTCCACGCCGACGACCCGGGCGAAGAACGGCTCCATCTGTGTGGTGCCGTCCGGGTTCCGGGTCGCGGTGACCACCGACACGCTCCTCCCGGCCGAGGACACCAGGACGTCGACGACGTCGGCGGTGCCGTCGCGGGCGTTGGCCGAGGCATACGACGACGCGGTGGCGAGTGCGGTGGCCGCGTCGCACGGCCTGGCGCGGAGTCCGCAGTCCTCGGCGACGGCGAGAGCTGCCGCATCGGCGCCGTTGCCGAGCTCGCGGCGTTCCTGGTAGAGGGCGCCGGCGTCGATCGCAAGGCCGGCGATGGCGATGAGCACGGCCGCCGCCACTGCGACGGTGACGGCCGTGGCGCCGCGTTCGTCGTTCAGCCTCCGCATCGCATCACCGCCGTGGCTCGCAGGGTGACGGTGCCGTCACCGAACAGGGGGATCGAGTAGTGGAACGGGTAGGTGGCCTCGACCCGGGTGGGCTCTCCGGGAGTGCAGTCGTCGGTCACGACGGTGATCTGCAGGGGATCGAGGGTGGGGGCGGCGGATTTCGTGACGGCGACCGCAGAGCCGGCGTCGCGGCTGATGGCCAGTTCTCGCACGCCCTCCCGGGTGGCGTGGGTCAGGGTGACCGAGGCGTTGTAGGCACGGCCGAACTCGACGATCCCGAAGATGAGCAGGACGAGCACCGGCAGCAGGAGTGCGAACTCCACGAGCGCGGCACCTCGTTCACGGTCCATGGGGTCCCTCCGGGTCGCCGGCCCGGGCGGTCGGTGACCGCCCGGGCCCTCCGGTCGGTCACAGGCCCAGCGTGTCGGCGATCGACTGGAAGATGTCCCTGACACTCCCGCCGAGCGCCGTGATCGCGATCAGGGCGACGACCGCGATCAGGGCGACCATGAGGCCGTACTCGACCATCGTCGCCCCCTCGTCCCTGTGAAACAGGGCTGCCAGCAGATCCCTCATCGGCATGCCTCCTTCGTGAGCATCTCCGGTGACTAGTCCCTGTGCGATTGCTCGGGGTAGTCACAGGAGCAGCATGGACACGCTCAGTGGTCGCCGCAATACCTAGAAGTGGTGATTTGCGTCTGATTCACTCGCCCGGCCATCCGGCCCGCCGGGCGAGGGCGACGGCCTCGAGTTGGGAGTGCACGTCGAGTTTGTCGAGGATGGAGCGGATCTGGCTGCGGATCGTGTGCAGCGACACGTAGGAGGAGCGGGCGATCGCCGCGGCTCGCCGCCCGGCCACCAGGTCGGCGAGGACGGCACTCTCCCGGGCGGTGAGCGATTCGAGCATCTCCCGGGCGGCCCGGGCGCGCGCCGACTCGTCGCGGGCCGGGACCCGGTCCCGGGGCAGCGAGGCGGATCGGCCGCCGGCGAGCGTGGCCACGGCGTCGACGAACTGCTCGAGGGTGGCGCTCCACGGGATCAGCAGTCCCGCCCCGGACTCGAGGCACGCCGAGAGGGTGCCGGGCCCGCTGCCCGGCCCGAGCACCGCGACCCGGGCGCCCGATTGGTGGAGGGCGGCGACTGCTCCGGGGACGGCGTCGTCGCCCGGTCCCGGCGGGGCGACGACGACTGCGGCGGCCGCTCGGGGGCTCGCTGCGGCGACGCCGGGCGGTTCGGCGAGGCGCACGGCGAGGCCGCCGGCGGCCAGCACGGCGGCGAGGGCTTCGCCGAGGATGCCCTTGGGGGCGACCACGAGTACCGTGCCACGGGCGGGCGAGGGTTCCCGGTCCACAGGGGTCTGCGCCATGTCGTCTCCGGCCCGCCGCAGCCCGATCCTGTCACCACCTCTGGTAGCAGGTCTGCTACGTAGAGTAGTTGCCGGTCGTTCCACCTGCAACCCATCCCCAGGATTGACGATTCGCCCCCCGGTCGCTCAAGAAGGCAGCGCCCGGGGGCCGATGGGAACCGACATGAGGACCGACGCAGCCGGCGAAGCTGGGGCCACCCTCGTCGAGTACGGCTTCGTCGTGCTCTTCGTGGCCCTCGCCGCCCTCGTCGCGGTCCGGGTGTTCGGGCTGGACGTGCGGGCGATGTTCGAGGCCGTCGGCGAGTTCCTCCCGTGAGGGATCGGCCGCAGCGCGCCATCGGCACTCCGGACGACCGGCCTGGGCCC